>CAVEFV010000001.1:0-76400 GCA_963615025.1 Firmicutes bacterium CAG:95
ACGCACGCTGCAAGCCATCTATTCGGCACTCCTCGCGCATTAAGTTTCGTTTTCCTTACGATGTCTTTCATCCATTGCAACCAATGGGTGTCTTTCTTCGTGCCTATATCCCAACCGCTTTGCTAATTTATTGACCTATGTCAGCGAACAGAATGCACCATTCCGATACAGAAAAGCGTCCTTTGCGAGTGCTTATCGTTCATAGTGGAAATGCCACAAAGGGGCAAAGTGCGGCTTATACTTTTGTGCATGACCAAGGGGAAGCCTTAACGCATATCGGTGTGGAGGTGGACTACTATGCCGTGGTCGGCAGGGGTGTGCGAGGGTACTTGCGTGCGTTGGGTGCATTGCGTGCCAAGATAGGGGAAGTGCGCCCCGATATTATTCATGCGCACTACGGGCTGTGTGGCTTGCTCTGCGGATTGCAGCGCCAGATCCCCGTAGTTACTACTTTCCATGGCAGCGACATCAATAGTCCCCGCATTCTCAAACTCTCCAAAGTGGCGATGAGATTGTCGAAATGGAATATCTTCGTTTCTCGCAGCAGTATAGAAAAGGCACATATTACGAAACACTATTCCCTGCTCCCTTGCGGTGTGGATTTGACGGACGAGCAATTAACCGATAAGGCAGAGGCACGCCGTGCAATGGGCATAGACGAGCAGGCAGTGGTTGTCCTTTTTGCAGGCGCATTTGCTAATTCGGTAAAGGATAGCCCGTTGGCAAAGGAGGCTATGCAAATTGTCCGCAAAAACCGCCCCAATGCGCAACTAATGGAACTGAAAGGCTATACCCGAAAGCAGGTAAATCTGCTGATGTGTGCTGCGGACGCTTTTTTGATGACCAGTAAGACCGAAGGTAGTCCGCAGGTTATCAAAGAAGCCATGGCGTGTGGCTGTCCCATTGTGTCCGTCAATGTGGGCGATGTCGCCGAGCGGATAGGCAATGCAGACGGTGGCTATATTGCCTCTTCCCGATCCGCAGACGAGATTGCCGCTCTTGTGGAGAAAGCCCTCGCATATCGAGGTCGAACAGCCATGCGTCAAAAGATATTGGCAGAGGGATTGGACAATAACAGCATTGCGCATAAACTGCTTACGATATATCGAACCATTGTTGAATAGAACGGAATATGAAGAATAACACGATAGATGTCATCGCCTTTTATTTGCCGCAGTATCATCCTACCAAAGAGAATAACGAGTGGTTTGGTACAGGTTTTACCGAGTGGACGAATGTAGGCAAAGCAAAGCCGCTTTTCCGTGGACATTATCAACCGAAAGTGCCTGCCGACTTGGGGTACTACGATTTGCGTGTTCCAGAGGTGCGTCAGCAGCAGGCGGATTTGGCAAAAGAGGCGGGTGTTTCTGCGTTCTGCTACTATCACTATTGGTTCGGCAACGGGCGTGAAATGTTGGAAATGCCGCTCCGTGAGGTGGTGCGTACCAAAGAGCCGGCTTTTCCTTTCTGCTTATGTTGGGCAAACCATACTTGGTATAACAAGATGTGGAATGCCGAGCGGAGTGTGTTGGATATGAAACCCATTATGCTCCAAGAGTATCCGGGGCAGACCGATTGGGAGGCGCATTTTTATTCTCTGTTGGATACTTTCCGTGACGAAAGATATTACAAAATAGACGGTCGATTGGTCTTTGTGCTGTACCATGTCGGCGAGATACCCGATGCCGCTGCCTTTATGGCGTATTGGCAGGCGTTGGCAAAGAAAGAGCAACTGCCGGGGTTCTATTTTATGTCTTATGTGGACGATATTGCCGATATAGACAATTCCGTTCATCAACTCTGTGAGATGACTATCCTATGTTGCAAAGGCAACATTGAGTCTGTGGGTAAGAATAAGCATGTGCGTAAGTTATCCCGTTTCGTACGCACGCTTATTGCGCAGTTCCTGCATATTCCATTGGGAGTGTACGATTATGCCAAAGTGCGCAAGTCTTTGGTGGATAAACGGTACAGCCAAGAGGATATAGTCCCCGTACTTTTCCCGAATTGGGACAATACGCCACGGCGTGGTGCAGGGGCTTTGGTGCTGCATAATGCTACACCGAAACAATTCTACTTGCATTGCAAAGAAGTGTTTGCTTTTTTGCAGCCCAAGAAAAAGAAGATTGTGTTCTTGAAATCATGGAATGAGTGGGGTGAGGGTAATTATATGGAGCCGTGTTTGAAATATGGGCATGGTTATATCCAAGCCTTGCGGAAAGCGTTAGACGAGAATAGCGCGAATGACGGAACGCTTTTGAATGGCAAATAGGCTCTTTCAGAGAACCCGAGAAAAGTGTCAATTTTTAAGATGAAATCGTTATATCTCTCTTATAACAGTCTTATATCAGTCTCAGAAAATTCGTTACCAACTCGTTAGGAACTCGTTACCAACTCGTAAGCAGGTCTTTTCAAATCGAAAATGTCATTTTTAAAGATTCGTACTTATTTTCTTCCGTGTGCGCAGTTTCTTCACTCGTAGCCCGTTGAAGATGGACTTCAATCAACTACGCTCTCGTCAGTTGATCGCCATGCTCCGCCACATAGAATCCCGCCTTGCGACCATAGAATCCCAACCCGCCGCCAACCGCACAACTACGCCCCCCGCCACTGCAGCAGGCAGTAACGCTACCGAGCCGATACCGGTAGTATTGATCGGGCACAGCAAGACCTTTATTCCCTACAACGAAACTACATTAAGACCCTTTCTCCGTTGGATAGAAAAGCACTCCGCCGCAAAGCCCCAAGCCTAATGCCCAATTTACCATACCCCATTCATCCGTTATAATTCGTCATTCTTAATTCATAATTAACAATACAAGGCAGTCTAACCACCCTCTAAAAACCCTATAAGAGTCATAGGTGCTAAGGTAGTGCTATGGATGTGCTATGGATGTGGTATGGATATAAGTCCTATATTCGTCCTATATTCATCCTATATTCGTCTTATATTCATCCTATATAAAACCTTCGAAACAGGTAGGAATGATGGGGCTTTGCAGAAGGCAGTTTTAAGGGATTACCTCGTTGACAAGAGACTTATTGTGAACAAAGTCGTCGATATTTTGCAGGGTTGTAGTAGCAATGTTGTTCAGGGCTTCTCGCGTGAAGAAGGCTTGGTGAGAGGTGAGCAGAACATTGTTGAAACTGAGTAGTCGTGCCAAAACATCGTCTTCGATTATAGCGTCCGAGACATCTTCATAGAAATACTCGCCTTCCTCTTCGTACACATCAAGCCCGGCAGAACCGATGTGCCGTGATTTGAGTCCTTCAATGAGTGCTTCTGTGTCAATCAGTCCTCCCCGTCCCGTATTAATAATCATAACACCGTCTTTCATCAGGCGAATAGTTTCTTCGTTGATGAGATGATAGTTGTCTTTAGTGAGCGGGCAATGCAAAGAGATGATGTCCGAATCACGAAGCAAGGTCTCTAACGGGACATACTGCATATTATGCTTCGAGGCAAAATCGTGGTCCGGATAAATATCGTTGCCCAATATACGCATCCCAAACCCTTGTAGTATTTCGATTAGAACCTTGGCAATTTTCCCTGTGCCAATGATACCTATGGTTTTGCCATAGAGGTCGAATCCCATCAGTCCTTGCAACGAGAAATTACCATCTCTTGTTCGAGCAGCAGCGCGAGGTAGATGCCGATTCAGTGCGAGTATCAACCCCAATGTGAACTCAGCAATGGCATGGGGAGAGTAGGCCGGAACGCGCACAATGCGTATTCCTGCTTTCTGTGCTGCGTGCAAATCCACATTGTTGAAGCCTGCACATCGCAACGCAATCAATCGTACACCCAAGCGTCCCATCTCGGAGATAATATCGGCTGTGAGAGGGTCGTTGACAAAACAACAAACGACGGTCGCACCTTGTACGAGCATCACATTATCCATTGTCGGATGAGATTTGTAGTACTTTATTTCAAAGTTAAAACGAGGATTCCCTTGCTCATCGGTGAGCGAGTTAATGGAATTGAATGTTTCTTGATCGTACTTCTTTGTACCAAAGAATGCAATGCGAATCATAATGGTTATATCTTTAATGATGAATAAAAGTGGTATTCAACGGTGTTCCAACTCAATCACTTCGAGGTCGGATATACGGTCGTCTTCTATCCGCAGTCGGAGCAATGTTTGTACGGTATGTATCCCATATTTGCCTGCAGCACCAGGGTTAAGGCACAGCATCTGCAACGATTTATCGTACTGCACCTTTAGGATGTGCGAGTGTCCACAGACGAAGAGTTGAGGCGGGTTGGCATAGAGCCTTCGCACGATTTTAGGATTGTAGTGGCGAGGATAACCGCCGATGTGAGTTAGCACCACATCAACTTGTTCGATACGGAAACGATAGTACTCCGGTAGATTAGTCATCAAGTCTCCATAGTCGCAGTTCCCATAGACCGCCCGTGTAGGCTTGAATGCGCATAGTTGTTCGTAGACCTCCCATGAGCCAATGTCACCTGCATGCCATATCTCATCCACCTCCTTGAAATGTTCAAAGATGCGCTCATCAAGCAGCCCGTGAGTATCAGACAAGATGCCAATAATCTTCATCGTAGTTATTCTTGTTTGTGTAGTTTCCGTATAGCAAAGAGCAAGAACAGGGTAGCGTAGGTGAAAAACCAGAGCAAGTCGCGAATATCGATAACTCCTCGTGAGAGGGAGAGATAATGTTCGTTCAGTCCAAGATTCTTCACCACCATAGACAGCATACCGTCCTTAAAAAGCAACGAGAGAAAATCGAAGCCGTAGAAAGAGATAAAGCATAGAATCAGCGCCATGATAAAAGCGACAATCTGACTTCGTGTGATCGTGGAAGCCCAAACACCGATAGCACAAAAGGCAGCCGATAGGAATAGCAAGCCAATAAAAGAGCCATAGAAAGCACCCGAATCGATATTACCTACGGGAGAGGCAAGATGGTACACCAATATATAATGGATTATGCAAGGCAGTTGCGCCAGAAGGACAATCGTCCACACCGCAAGATACTTGCCCAGAACAATATGCCACAAAGGGAGAGGTTTCATCTTCAGCAGATACCATGTGCCTGTTTGTCGTTCCTCCGTAAACAAACGCATAGTTAGCGCAGGGCACAGGAAAAGGAACAACCAAGGGCTGAGGGAGAACAGACCATCGACCTGCGCATAACCCGACATCGGGATATTATACTCTCCGGGAATAACCCACAAGAATAGACCTATAGTGAGCAAATAAAGACCGATGATAATATAAGCGATGGGGGTAGAAAAATAGTAACGAATTTCTTTCTTGTAGATAGTCCACATATATGATACAGTATTGATTATTTGTTAACAGATTTTACTTTGTAGCCCGATGCACGAAGTTGCGCAATAAGTCCCTTGTCGCCACCAAGATAAACGGCATCTAAACAGATGAACGCTTTTCCTTCCGCCAAATAAGGTTTCAGACGCTTAACCCATTCGGTATTGCGCTGACAATAGACCGTATAATCGGAGTAGGAGTGAGTGGAGAGGTTGTCGGGTGCTTCGATAGAGTAGGCGATCTGCGTGAGTTGTCCCATCTTGTAGGCAGTGAGGATGTTCTTTTCCAATTTAACCTCCCTTTCAGGATATTCCACAATAGACAGCAATTCCTTACATTGCCAATAGAAAGGTTCTCTGTCAAAGAGCATATAGAGGGTCTCACCTGTATCGTCCAACGAATGAACGGGAATGCCTGTTTGTGCGGCAATGGTCTGAAAGAACACTTCAGCACTTTGGTTAGGGTCATAGTTCATCCATTTTGCAAGTAGTTCGTTGCGATAAAGTTCTGTGAGATAAGAAGGCTTCATTCGTCCTAATTTATCAATACCAATACCCAATGTGGTTTGTAAGGCATCGTTAATAGCAGCCAACTGCGCAGGTTCGTACTCCTGCTGCAGTGTGAGCGAGTCGGGTAGGAGTGCCGCCACTTTGAGTGCGTTGGTGGCTTCAAAATCGTATAGAGCCATCTCTGTAATCACTTTGTCGCAGCGTCCAAAGACCTTGAACAGATTAGGGACCGTGTCAAGAAAAGCAATTTCGCATAAACGGTTCGTCGCAAAAAGATAGGACTTGTCGGCTACGCCGTTGCCCGAAATAGCGTAGAGCAGTTGAGCGTGGCTCGTGGTTGATAGCAGCAGAGTCGCAAAGAGAATAGTCTGTCGAAGGAAACGGGACATTACTGGAAACGGGTTATGAGGTTATATGCTTGGTAGATACCTAATTCGCCTGCCTTACTCAGATCGGCAAGTCCTGCTTCTACCTCGTCGATGAAGATATGCGTGAGTCCTCTGTTGAAGTATGCTTCTGCGAAATCGGAATCAGCCTCAATGGCAAGCGTGTAATAGGAGATAGCAGAGCGGAAGTCCTTTTGCAGGCAGAGGATATTCGCCTTGTTGTAGTAAGCAAAAGAGAAGTCAGGAAGCAAAAGTATCACTTGTTCGAGGTCGCGAAGAATGAGTTCGCAATCCAACTTGATGTTCGAAGCAAACTCCTCCTGTTGTTCTTTGCTGTTGTTGGCTTGGATATTGTTGCGTTTATACTCCAACAGACTATACCTCCAGTTGGCTCTACAGAAATAGGCAAGAGCAAAGTCGGATTGTTGCATCAAACACTTATTACAGTCGTCAATAGCAGAAGAATAGTCCTGTACAATGGCGAACTCTATTGCTCTGGAAAAGAGCATATTGGCATTGGTAGGATGATTATCCAACTCCGCAGAGAGAGAGGTTATCATATTGAAATGGGTATCAACAGATTCCGCAGTAAGTGGTATCTCCTGCACTCCGAGCATCAGATTAGCAGGGAGGATGTGCTGTTTATTGTACTCATCCACAGCGTGATGGGTGTAGTTCGTGTGCCTCAGAGTATTGTGCCGGATATAATAACTTAACACAGCATTTGGCTCGTTGATAGCATTGGCATAACGCTTTTGAACGGAGCCACGAGATTCGTTCTGGTAAGGTTTCTGCTCCTCCTCTTGTTCGTTCGACATATTCTGTGCCGCCAACTGAGAGAACTCTTTCTTTCTGTCACGCTGAGGCTGACTATCTGCCTGTTTGACATCAATATCGGGAGAAGGATGAGTGCGTTGTATCTCATCCTTCTGCTGCTCAAGGTCGTAGGCTTTCTTTTGATAGGTGTATGCATTTTTGGTGTTACCCAATGCCTTCTCCGCTTGAGCAGCAAGGTAGTAGGCAGGTAGGAAATAGGGATAAGCACCGATGAGGCGATTAAAATCGTTGATGGCATCTTGCCATTGCTTCAAATGGAGATTGACAATACCTCGCTGGTAGTATATTTCCGTTTCCGACGGATCTAACTCGATGGCATAATTCAGGTCATCCAAAGCACGATTAAGGTCTCCTAACTCGGCGCGCAGGATACCCCGATTGTAGTAACACTGGACGCTCTTAGGGTCATACTCAATGGCTTTGTCATAGTCGGCGAGAGCATCGCGGTAACCATGCTTACGGTAGTAGAGAATGCCTCGGTTGATATAGTCCCCCGACCAGCGACTGCCAAGATTGATAGCCTGTGTCAAGTCAGAAAGCGCATCCTCGTCATTGCCTAACATCATATTTACCACACCTCTGGCACTCCAGTTGGCAGAGTTCTGCGAATCACCCTTAATAGCCTTCGTGAAACTCTCCATTGCACTTAGAGTGTCATCCTTAGCCAAATAGATTGCTCCTTGCTCAAACAATAAAGAGGGTGCATTGGGGTTACGCTTCAGCAGGTAGTTGATGTCGGTAAGAGCAGCGTCATAATGCTTATTCTTAGCGCGTACATCAGCACGGAGCAGGAGGTAGGTCTTGTTCTCTGGGGCATATATAAGTGCTTCGCTAAAGTCACTCTCTGCTTTGGTATACTCCTCGAGTCTACTATAAACATACCCTCGTGTGTAATAGGCTCCAGGTAGAAACGGATTATTCTCAATAGCACGATTACAATCTACCTCCGCACCTTTATAGTCGCCCAATTGTATCTTCGCAATAGCACGATACAAGTATGGTTCTGCCAACCACGGTTTTAATCGAATAACCTGATTGAAGTACTGGATACTAAGAACATAGTCTTCAAAATAGAGAGCATTGCGTCCGATGGCAGTGATACGCTCTGTGTTCAGTTGAGCATAACCCATTGTTGCACAACATAAGCATCCTAAACAAATGATATATGTTTTTACAATCCTTCTCATCAGACGATATGTAGTGTCTTACTTGCACCCTGCATTAGGGTCAAACCAATCAGGTATGTCAAATTGCTCTGTGGATGAATAACCCAACTCCTCATCTGCCAAAACCTTTTGCATATAGATTGCCCATATAGGCAACGCCATACTTGCACCTTGTCCCTCTGCCATAGAATCGAAGTGAATAGCACGGTCCTCACCTCCTACCCAACAACCATTTACAAGCGATGGTGTGAAGCCCAAAAACCAACCATCAGAATTGTTCTGTGTCGTACCGGTCTTGCCTCCCATTGGCATCCGAAGTCCATAGCGATAACGAACGCGTACACCTGTTCCGTGGTCAATAACACTACGAAGCATGGTTATCATCTTGTAAGAAGTCTCTTCGCTTATCACTTCGTGCATACGGGGAGTAAAGGTACCCAATATGTTACCGTTGTTATCTTCTATTCGGGTTACATAAAGAGGCTCCACACGAACACCCTTGTTTGGGAATGTGGTGTAGGCATCTACCATCTCTTTGACAGATACCTCGCAAGGGCCAAGACACAGACTGACAACAGGGTCCAACTGACCGGCTATACCAAACGAACGCATCAGATTGACCAACGATGCAGGAGTATATAGACTCATCAAATAAGCAGATATCCAGTTGTTCGATTGCGATAACCCCCATTGTAGCGTAACCGTATCACCTATGTTGTTCTTACTACTATTGCGTGGTGACCAATCATTGCCATTCGCGTCCTTGAGTGTAATTGGTTGGTTGACGGTCTTATCACACGGCCACATACCCTCCTCCATTGCCAGAGTATAAAGGTACGGCTTGACAGTCGAGCCAACTTGCCGACGACCGGTATTGACCATATCATATTGGAAATGGGCGAAATTAGGTCCTCCCACATAAGCCTTAACATGTCCCGAATGGGCATCCATCGACATAAAACCACAGCGTAAAAAGTACTTCTGATATCGTATAGAGTCCAAAGGAGAGAGAATGGTATCAATCATACCATTATATGAAAACACCCTCATCTCCACTGGCGTAGAGAAAGCCTCCAGAATCTCTTTCTCTGACTTACCCGCCTTTTTCATTTGGCGATAACGATCCGACTGCTTCATACTTCGCGTCAGGATAGCATTTATCTCATCCGTACTCAAGTCCCTGCTGAATGGAGCATATTTCTTATTCTTCTTCTCCTTAAAGAACTGCTTTTGCAAGTACTGTATATGTTCGTTTACGGCCTCTTCGGCATAAGTCTGCATACGGGAATCAATCGTGGTATATATGCGCAACCCATCGTTGTACAAGTCATAAGTACTTCCATCCGCTTTACGGTTCTTGTTGCAAAAACCGTATAACGGATCATTGTCCCATTGTTCTTTGTCTATCTTGTATTGAGTTTTATTCCAGGATGGATAATTACTCTCTTTAGGTTCCTTTGCCGTCAATACCGCACGCAGATATTCACGAAAATAGGGTGCCAAGCCCTGCTTATGATCTACCGAACGGTAACTTATCGTCAATGGAAGTTGCTGTAATGAGTCGCATTCTTCCTCGCTGATACAATCGTTCTTGCACATCTGCGCCAACACAACATTACGACGCGACTTGGCTCTTTCTGCATGACGAATAGGATTATACAACGATGGGTTCTTGCACATTCCAACCAACATTGCGGCTTCCTCTACTTTTAGATTGTCGGGAGTGGTATTGAAGTAAACCTGTGCTGCTGACTTTATTCCTACTGCATTGTATAGAAAGTCGAACTGATTCAAATACATCGTGATGATTTCTTCTTTCGAATAGAGTCGCTCCAATTCTGCAGCAATAACCCACTCAATAGGCTTTTGCAACGCACGCTCTATGATATTGTTTGCTGTTGGAGAATAGAGTTGTTTCGACAACTGTTGTGTCAATGTACTACCACCTCCCGCTCTGCCTAATAACACAACAGCACGGAATAACGCTTTCAAATCGACACCCGGATGTTGGTAAAAACGCACATCTTCTGTCGAGATAAGAGCATTTATCATATTAGGAGAAATGTCCTGATACTCAATCCCCACACGGTTTTCGGTACGATAATAACTCCCCAGCACTTGCATATCCGATGAATACACTTCCGTCGCATAAACATTCTTAGGGTTCTGTAATTCTTCCAACGGAGGTAGATAACCCAACCAACCTTTCGAAATCATCCAAAAGACAAGGACAATACAGAGTATTCCCACAACAAAGATACTCCAAAACCATACTCCAAAGGAGTGCTTAAAGGTTGACTTTTTCTCTTGTTTCATAACAAATCACACGATTATAAGGTTCTCTATTATTCTATTTAACACCTCTATTCCTCGAAGAGAGGCGACCAAATGGTCATCACTGTTCACCAACAAGCCCCGTTCTATATCACCTGTCGCCTGCTGCATACAATATCTGCGCTCATCATCCGCCAACTCCGACAAGGCTAATCCCTTGTCCGTGCGCAACGACAACATCACCCGCTCATTGTATAAATCATTCTTGCTCAGTATCTCACGCTCACAGGGTAGAACCGACTCTTGTATGCTGCCAATATATTTCTCTAAATCCGACACATTCCATTGCCGGGACATACCATCGTATGAGTGCGCTCCTGCACCAAGACCAATATACGGCACACTATTCCAATAAGAGGAATTGTGTCGGGAATAGTAATTCGGCAAACTGAAGTTCGATACCTCATACTGATGAAATCCCGCCTCATTAAGTCTTGCAATCGTTGCCTCATACATCGTGTTCGCCAATTCTTCGCTCGCCTCTTCCAACTTTCCCTCTGCAAGCATCTTGCCAAACAGCGTATTTTTCTCATAACTCAGGCAATATGTACTAATATGTTGTACTCCGAGAGCAATACCTTCTTCCAAGTCTGTCCGCCACTGCGCGAGTGTCTGATGCGGCAAACCATACATCAAATCGATACTGATATTCTTAAACCCGCTTGCCTGTGCCATTCTGACACAATTCTTCGCCGTTGCCGCATCGTGTCGTCTTCCCAATGTCCGAAGAAGGACATCCTGAAACGATTGTATGCCAATACTTAACCGGTTCACACCCACTGCCGACAACTGCCCTAAATAGTCCATCGTCAAATCACTCGGATTGGCTTCAAATGTAATCTCTGCGTCATCCGATACATTATACTGCCGTGCAATGGCATCCAACAACTTTCCCACATCCGCTGCATCCAACTGACTGGGAGTACCGCCGCCAAAGTATATCGTTCCGATAACACTGTCTTTCGGCAGATAATCCGTACGCATAGCCAATTCGTCCATCAATGCACCGATATATGCACCTCTTCTCTCAAGACTTGTAGTCGAGAAGAAATCGCAATAGGCACATCGCCTTTCACAAAAGGGTATATGTAGGTAGATTCCTGCCATTCCCGTCAATTCTTTTTCCTGTCTTTCCACAACCTATGCATCCACTCCGCCATACGCTGCTCATTCGTGCTGCCTTGTGCAACCCAAAATTGTTTATCCCGAATAGCATCGGGTAGGTATTGTTGCTCGATAAAATGATTAGGATAGTCGTGAGCATATTTATACTCCTGTCCATAACCGATGTCTTCCATCAACTTCGTCGGTGCATTGCGCAAATGCAAGGGTACGGGCAGGTTCCCGCTTCTTCTCACTTCGGCTATAGCCGCATCTATTCCCAAGTAGGCGGAATTGCTCTTCGGAGATGTGGCCAAGTACACTGTCGTTTCAGCCAAAGGAATACGCCCTTCCGGCCAACCTATCTTGTTCACCGCATCAAAGCACGCATTCGCTAACAACAACGCATTAGGGTTGGCCAAGCCGACATCCTCTGCCGCTGAAATAACCAACCTACGGGCAATGAACTTAGGGTCTTCTCCTCCCACTACCATACGAGCCAACCAATATAGAGCCGCGTCTGGATCGCTACCACGGATCGATTTGATGAAGGCGGAAATAATATCATAGTGCAACTCCCCGTTCTTGTCGTATGCCAACGGGTTCGCTTGCAGACACGATGTAACTGTTTGATTGTTAATAACAATCTTCTCTCTATCTGCCTCCGCATTCACTACAATCTCCAAGGTGTTGAGCAGTTTACGAGCATCGCCCCCCGAATAACGATACAAGTCATCCGTCTCCTCTACGATAATATCATTTGTCCGCAACCATTCATCATGCGACAGAGCGTAAGTCAGCAAACTATGCAAGTCATCATCCGTAAGACTCTTTAATACATACACTTGGCAACGGGAGAGTAGGGGGGTAATCACCTCAAACGAAGGGTTCTCTGTTGTCGCACCTATTAGCGTTATAACCCCTTTCTCAACCGCTCCTAACAGGCTGTCTTGCTGTGATTTCGAGAAACGATGGATCTCGTCTATGAACAGAATGGCGTTACCCTTCGAAAACAATCCTCCTTCGCCACGAGCCTTATCAATCACCTCACGAACTTCCTTCACTCCCGATGTCACCGCCGACAAGGTATAGAACGGACGCTCTAAACGGTTCGCAATAATGTGAGCCAATGTCGTCTTGCCTACGCCGGGAGGTCCCCATAGGATAAATGACGACAAGTTACCACTCTCTATCATCTGGCGAAGAATGGCGCCTTCGCCCACAAGGTGCTTCTGACCTATGTACGAATCTAATGTCTTCGGACGCAATCGCTCTGCTAATGGTAACATAGTCAATCAGGCATATTTAGTAATTCTTTGGCTTGACGGATGGCAGCATCGGTAACTTGGTTTGCCGATAGCATCTGCGCAATCTCCCGTACACGCTCCTCTGCGGATAACCTGCGAATACTGGTCTCCGTATGTTGCTCTGTATCTGTCTTATATACTTTGTAATGGGCATCGCCCATCGAGGCTATTTGCGGCAAGTGAGTAATCACCAACACCTGACGCTGCTTCGACATCCTCCGTATTATGCTCCCCATATTCGCGGCCACTTCACCGGAAATACCCGTATCTATCTCATCGAATACCAAGGTAGGCAAGTTCGCTTCGTTCGCAATCAGTTCTTTGATGCACAACATAATACGGGAGATCTCACCACCGGATGCAACACTGGCTATCGGCTGTGGTTGTTGGTTCTTGTTGGCTGCAAACATAAACTGTATATCATCCCGCCCATCCATGTCGTAACTTTCCCTTTCCGTCATCAACACTTGCATCTGCGCATGCTTTATACCTAAGGTAACCAACTCTCCGACAACACTCTCCTCTATCGTTGCCAACACTTTCCTACGGCTCTGCGTAAGCCGGTCTGCCGCTTCTTTTAACTTCTCTTCGCAACTGCGAAGTGTTTTCTGTAAACTGTCAATCTCCTCTTCGTACGACTCCATAGCACCGATACGGGAGGCAAACTCCTCTCGCAATGCAATAAGACTCTTTACATCTGGCACTCGGTGTTTCTGCATTAAACTGTTCAACAAGTCCAAGCGTTCACCTACACGAGCCTGCTCATTCGGGTCTAAATCTGTGTCCTCCGACAATCGCGCAAACTCGTCTGCAATGTCGCTCAACTCAATATACGAAGTCTGTATGCGTTCCTTCAACGATTCACCGTCCTCTATATAAGGAACAATATGTTTGCATTCGTTCAAGACTGCCTGTAAACGGCTCAATACACCCACATCCTCTGTCGATAACTGACACAACGATTCGTTCAAGCCCGTCTTTACCTCCTCCGTATGCTCCAAACGCCTCTGTTCTTGCTCCAACTCCTGTTCCTCGTTCGCTACCAATCGGGCGTCCCTCAACTGCTCGTACTGAAAACGGACATAGTCCGCATCTCGCATGTCCTGTTCGGCTTTAACCTGCAATGCACGCAAACGGCTCTCCAAACCCTTATATTCCCCTAACAATTCCCTGTATGCCTCCTTCTCCTGCCTGTTACGGGCAATAACATCCACCACATAGATCTGAAACTTGTCGTCACGAAGTAGCAAATTCTGATGCTGCGAATGAATATCAATCAGATTGTTCGACAAATCATGGAGCAGGGACAATGGCACAGGAGTATCATTAATGAACGAACGGGACTTACCACTGGAAACTAACTCCCTGCGCAGTACGCAAATAGGAGAATAATCCAAATCATTTGCAGAGAAAAACGAACGCAAATCCAACTCCCCGAGAGCAAACTCACCCTCAACCACGCACTTCTGCTCGCCTTCCGTGATGTTCCGACTGTCTGCGCGATTGCCCATCAACAGAGATAATGCCCCCAAGATAATGGATTTACCGGTACCTGTTTCCCCCGTCAATACATCAAAACCATCCTCAAAATCGATGTTCAATTCCGAGATAAGGGCATAATTTCGTATGTGCAAATGCTTTAGCATACCAACTTGTTTTTGATTCGAATCTAATAGGCAAAGATACAACAATTCTACGAATTGACAAACCTTTCTAACACTTATGTGATAAATATAATATAGCAATTCCTGTCTTTCATTTTAATATCTTCCTGCACAGCCGTTTCGAAATACTTACCTTCTGTCATGCCATGTATATACTATGTATTCCGAAGGTTCTATATAGGATGAATATAGGACGAATATAAGACGAATATACGATGAATATAGAAAACATATAGGAAACAGCAACAAAAATCGCCCGAAAATCGAGCGATACACATTAGTAAAACATTCAAAATGTTAAGAAACTATGTGGTAAAAAGGGTGCTGTTATTTTCTGCGCCCCATGAAATAATAGTCCCACACGATAGAACGATGCGCAATCAATTTAGGCAACAAAACAACTGCCTTATGCATATTTTCTATACGATTGCTCCTATACTGCCTGCGACAACGCATCACATCAAAACGGGCATGAACAACAGCACGGAAGTTCTTGAACTCACCCTTCATCGCAAACACTATCGACGACGCATAATCCATAAAGAAACGAACAATCCAAATCCACCAAAGGTAACGACTTGGCATATTCTTATACAACATAAGCAGGTTATTGCGATAATTCAAATAGGTCTTGCGAGGGTTTTCATAATGTAACGAACCCCCGCCAAGATGATACACAACACTTTGCGGAACACAAGCAATTTGATAACCTCTGCATTGCAAACGCCAACATAAATCAATCTCTTCCTGATGGGCAAAAAATCGACCGTCCAAACCTCCAGCCTCCTTATACATAGCAGTTCTAATACACAAACATGCGCCGCTCGCCCAAAAAACAGGGGCTGTTTCATCATACTGACCTCTATCTTCCTCCACATAGCCTATCAAGCGACCACGACAATAAGGATAACCCAATAGGTCAATATAACCTCCTGCTGCACCTGCATGTTCAAATTTTATAGCATCTGCTTTCCGATTATCATACTCCTGCTTACTGCGATAGGAAAGTATCTTAGGCTGACAGGCAACCACATCATGGTGACTGTCCATATAACGCAAAAGAGTATCCAACCAGCCTTCTGTCACCTCCACATCCGAATTCAACAAAACAGTATATTCCGCCTCAACTTGCTCTAATGCACGATTATACCCCTCCGCAAAACCGTAATTCTTTGTAAACGACACAACCCTGACATTCGGCAAACTTCTCAAATACGACAACGACCCGTCAGTAGAACCATTATCTGCAACAACAACCTCACAATCAGGCAACAAAGAATACTGCATCACCGATGGCATATACTGCTCAAGCATCGACAAGCCATTCCAATTCAATATAACTACAGCACACTTCATTCCGACTGCCTACACATCATCATCTTCGGCAGAATAAATACCGATGGAAACACCATATTCAAACTCACCGTCTATAATCAACTGTATAAGTTCATTCGACAACGAAAGACCGTACTTCGAAGCATGTTCTTGTATATAACGGTACATCTCTTCCTCATCGATAGAGGCTGATTCTGCTGTGTCCTCATCTATTAAACCCTCTGCATCATAGTAGTCATATATAAGGTCTAACACATCTTGTATATCATTCCTACTAACTGCCTTTCTGTCAACTTCCGGAATAAAATCCAGAATATAATCAATAGCATCATCCTCATTAAATTCTATCTCATCAAATTCATTCTTCATAAAAAATCGAATTTTTGAAGTTAATAATACATTCGTTCAAGATTTCTGCAAAATTACATCATCTTTCTATTCTTGGCAAATCAATACACGGAAAAATCATATACTCAGAAAAAGGGTAGGGTAATACTCTAAAAATTCACAATCCAAAATTCACAAATACACAATAATCAATACGAATAGTTCACAATAGTACACATAACAATCGGCATGATAATTCACATATATATCCGTCAATTCACAAACAATATATTCAACTCAAAACACCAACACACACGCTGTCAAACCACTAAATACAACCAAAACAAATAATATAAAGTGCTATATATGAGTAGTTATACGAAAAAACTATAGTTATACTTAATCGTAAACAGTCATTATCTGCCAATATCTGTGAAATAAGCCTTCAAAACAACAAGCAAAGTGCAATAACTATCTAAAAATAAACACTTTACATTGATTATATAAAGCATATCCGCCCAAGTAATAGACCATTGTAAATAAGCAATTTATCTATTTACATGGATTGTAGTGTGGAAATCGCATCAACATTCGCATAAAATACAATTTGCAAATGTATATAATTCACAAATAAATAATTTGTCCTATAGTATTGCGTATGTGAAAAATGCTTTGTACATTTGCAAACGATAAAATCACATTTCTATGATGGACGAAAAAGACAGATTATTGGCTGTTATGAAAGGCGAAGGTCTTTCGGCAAAACAATTTGCAGAAGAGGTCGGAATACAACCGGGTACAGTATCTAACATACTGAGTGGCAGAAACAAACCAAGTCTCGAAGTAATGCAAAAAGTATTGAAACGATATGATAACATCGCTTCAGATTGGCTTATTTCAGGTAACGAGCCTATGTATAGAATAAAAAACGATTCTCAGACCACTTTATTTGACTCCCAAAACAATCAAACTAATGTTTTAGGACAATCCGAACAACGACCCGTAAATGAAGAAAAACGATCGCAGGAAATCCCTGCAACCGTTTTACAAAAAATAGACTCAACAAGAGAGATACAAAAAATTGTAGTATTCTACAACGATGGCACCTTCGAAGAATTCGCCCGTTAACTCCCAACCATCCACAAACCAAACACAACATTTCCCCGCACCAACTTCAATACCACCACCAACGAATCATCCACCTCAATTATCCCATCTATAACTTATCATAATTCATAGTATGTAAAACATATATATTACTTTTTCTTTCGAAAAAAATAAACAGCCAAAGCAATACACAGCACAAAAGGAGAGCCAAAAAACAATAATAAACCCAAATAAATAAGTAACTCAAGCATAAACAATAAATTTAACTGACGCAAAGGTAGAAATAAAAAAGTAAACAACAAAAAAAAACAAGAAAAAAATGCACAATCCATAAAAAAGCCATAAAGGTATATACCATTAAAGGCATAAAGATTGTCGTTTACAAAACGACTGACAAACTAATAAGGGCGTTTTGTCAGTGGTACATATTAGAATCAAGAAGAAACCACTTTTCAAAAAAGTGCAGACAAAATTTTATATACATTTATAAACGCACAAACGCAAGCCTAAAACGGCCTGCGTGTGCTAAAATGTTTTTATAAGGAAAACTACGTTATTTTTTCTTAGGATTAAGATCGAAACGTTTCATTAGATAGGCATATAAAATCTTCAAAGCAACCTTAATAACATCTTTAGTAACTTCAAGACCATCCTTTTCCAGATTCAACGCAAACGCTTTTTCAAATTGAACATCCTGAATACCTTGAATAGCGTCATAATAAGAATCAGATAAAGATGAATCATATAAGGCTTTATAACCTTGTTGCATAATAGTTTTATTCATAGATTTCCAAATAGATACTTCAAAGCCAGGCATTAAACCTGCAGCAGCAGACTCAATAATAAAGTTACCAGCTAATGTGTCCTGAAGACCCATAGATTTAAAGACCTCAATCATACTCATATCTTGAACAAAGTAAGGATTATTCTCTGCAAAAGAAGATTTTCCTTCCGCAATAGTTTTTGTCCACATTGACATATAGTATTCACCAGCGGCATTATTTACAATAGTATCAACTAAATTATCTCTATAAGAGGGATCGGCAAAGCATTTAGTCATAACTTCACCATTATTAATAAGAGCTTGTAACCTATACTCTTCAGCTTTTGTAACTTTATCTTCAAGATATTGCATACGATTTGTTTCAATATTACTTTGAATAACGGAATTATCAGAAAGTGCGATATCATTATCACGAGTACGATCAGATATATATGCCTTATTCTGATAAATACGTGCATTAGCTTCTGCAACGGCAAGATCAAAACCACCTTTCGCAATAGAAATATTATCTTTTTGCAACTGCTGACCAATAGAAGCAGCAGTACCATACTGACTATTCAGATTATACATAAAGGCACGGAATGAAGGCGTATCATCCTTCAATGAAGACCAAGTATTGGAATTTCGAAAGTCAATCCATGATTTATTAGAAGGATCATCAGGAAGATTATCAAGCCATTGTTGAAAGGCATATTGTGATGACAAAGCTTCAACAGGTACTGAAGAGATATGATTATTGGCATACTTAATAGCGTCACGAGCACGCATAAGACCTAAATCACCACCATCAGGAGAGGAATAGGCATGAGAAAAAAGACCAGTAACAGAACGGGCCATTTGGCCCATTGCAGGACCAAAATCAGGGATAGTAGGAGCAACAAGAGTAGGAGAAACAGCAGGAGCACCCGGAACCATAGTTGCACCAGTAACAGGAGCAGCAGTATAAGAAGCATTTGCACCTTCAGCGGCAACAATATTACGAGCTTGCTCAATTGACATACCAGCACGAACCAACTCAAGTATTTGATTTGAAGCAGTAGAACGCTGATAGGCTAACTCGGCCTGACGAGCGGCAGACTCATTAGTTTGTGCAGATATTAATAAATTAGTTGCATTAGTTTCTCTTGCTATTTCACGATTCAGTTCATTAGTAGCATTAGCAATAGCAGCATTAGTCTCATTAGTACTTTTAGTTGCCTCAATATTTCCAACAGTACTAACTGTTGTGCCGGCAAAATTAGCAAAAGCACCAGCTAAATCAGAATATTCATCACAAAGAGGATATAGATAATTCTTAAAAAGATCCATAACAACATAAATTTAACAAATAGCCGTGCCATATCTCAAAAATTCGATAGACACGGCTATTCAAATAACAATAACTAACAAAAACAAAATTAAATATAATCAATAGCTGCAGGCAATGGACGATTAACATTAAAAGTAATATCAACAGAACCATATGCACATGGATCAGTATCTAATAAACCAAGAAAAGCATCTAAAGAAACATGAACACGCAAATGATAAGGAGTAAGAGAAAACTCATGATTGATAAAACCATTATCTAATACAGAATTAGTACTACCAAAGTCCATAGAATACCAATCACGCAACCAATTATAACTGCGTAGATCAGAAAGATATCTACCATGCGTCTCATCACCACGAACACGAAAATCATAATAACGAGGCACATAACCTATATAATTCTTAATAGAAAAACCACGAAGAAAATCAGCCGTACGAGCTTCAATACGTGAATCAGTAGCGAACTCGGGTGAAGGTAAAGATTGAGCCGATATAATTTTAGTAGAAGCACCTAAACAATCATAACTGACAACAGGAACTAAACTAACAAAGGATATAAGTATGCAATAATCAGAAGCACGATATGTAAAGGTATCAGATGAAGAAGCATTAGCAACAAGTGTACGTTGACCTACAGGAGTGGAATCAGTACCAACATTGGCTATTTGCTGATCACCAGAAATAAACTGCTCGGAACCACCAATATACTCACTCAAAAGTACATTATAATCAGAAGGCTTAATACCAAAACGAGCCTGAACACGACCTACATAATTATCCGGATAAAAGTAATTACGTGCTAACCATTTTTCAAGCATGTTAGCACGACGCATAACTTGCAAGTCCTGATATAAAACACGATGAGACGTATTATCATGGCTCAAACTTTTAAACATAGATGATAAACCACTTGGAAAATTACCGAAATAAATCCAATCAATAGAGTCAGGAGTAGCAGAAGCAGGGTCATAACCTTCACGAAGAAAAGTTTCAATAGTGTCACTATCTCCAACAGGAGAAAACTCTAAACCATCACCACTATTAGTAACACCAAGTACAGGACTATAAACATGTCTAAAAGTATCATTAGTCTGAATAGAATTCAAAAAGTCGGTCGAAAAATACCTATACTGACAAGTCAATAGTACTAAATATTTTGACAAATCATTATCCGACAAATTAAGAACTAAATCAGAAGAAACAGGCGATAAAAGAACAGAAGAAGTAAAATTATCAGGATCTAAACAATTTCTACGACTTTCAATATGCCAATTACGAAGGTAATCAAACCAAACAGCATAAGAGGCACGCAAAGGTAATTCAGAATAAACAGGGTAAATATCCAGAGATTCAAAAGATACAACAGGATTAGCGTCTTTTCCATTCCACTTAATATTAGAAAGAAGTAAGTCGCTCAATTTTCCCTGATAAGTAATAATACTATACCATATATTAAAATAAGAAGATTCAATATCTACTTTTTGATAGTCAGTATCATCATTATTAGGAGCTTCCCAATTACGATAAGAATCAAAAAAAGCACTATACTCTGAAAAAATAGGATAACCTAAATAATCAAATAAAGAATCAGGTCCAAAGAAAGGCTTAATAACATATAAGATAACACGAAGATAATCTAATGTACAATCCTCAAAGCGAGTGTAAGAAAAAGAATTCTTATAAGTATCTTTGTAGAAAGGACAAGCCTTCAAATACAATACATATTCAGAAAGAGTATCAAGACGATAATAAAAATTAGAATGAGCTGCAACGAGAGCCTTATAAAAAGTCTCACAACGATATACTAAATTAGAAATATAATTATAAATATACTTATTGGCATTCTGAATCTTTACAGCGTCATCAACAAGAATAGGATGATCAACATTATAAGAAAAAATACTACTCGTAGAAAAATTACCTGAATCTGCATTAAGAACAGGGAATAACAAATTAGTTAGAGAATCGATAACAGAAGAAAGATTAAAGACAGGTACAACACTAAAACCATCAGTTTCAAATTTCTGCTTAAAGTCCGAACAAATCCTACGCAAATTCACAACAAAAGTATGAGTATCCATACGAACAGGACCAATTTGAGGAGTCATAATCTTTTCAAACTGAAAAGATGGACGCAAACCACCATCAACAACGTCAGAAGGCAATAAAAATTCACTTTGAACAGGTACACAACGACCAACAGGAATAGTTAATGTATTACGATGAGATAAATTAAACGATGAACGCGAAGGATCAGAAACATGCAATGTTTTTGCATTAACATTAGAACGAGAAAAAGAATTAGTTGTAGACATAACTATAAATTTTTAGTAGCATTATACGATTCAATAGTTTTAGACTGAATAACAATACTTGTATCACCAGACATAAAAGAAGATGAAGAAGTAGTAATAGTACGAGTTACATTACAAGAGGTCAAACCGAAGAAACTACCTAAAGCAGCACCTAAAGAAGCCAAAGCAAGTACTACATACTTAACAATAGTTTTAGTTTTTTGAGAATACATAAAAGATAAAATTAAAAGGTTAATAAATAAATATAAAATCAACGAGAAAGACGAGAATTAACATACTTATCAAATCCAACTTTCTTGATAGAAGAATTAACACGAACACCACGATTAAAATCACGAGCTACAATATCAGGCTTATGCAAATTATCACAATAACGATAAGAAGAAGTAATAGCAATATCATCAAGAGATAGACCATTATAAGAAGTATCAGGAACAGCACTTTTAGAATGAGCCATCTCATCAGGAGGAATAGGACAAACATAATTCATATCACATACAAGTGACAAACCACGAGGAGACAAATGTCTTCCAGTAAAGGCAAACGAAATAGAATCAGATAAATTCATAAAAAAACAATTTAATTAGTTAATATCAATATGATCTATATCATGATAAACATGATTTATATGTTTACGATGATCAAGAAAAGCAGAACGAACAGAAGGAGTAGAAGGATCTTTATCAATAGTATCTATTAAAACATTACGAGAATGAATAGAAGGCAAAATAGAAGTATACCAGGAAACAGCCTTTGCACGAATTAAAGATAAAACAAAATCACACATAGAAACACGATCTATATAATCAATAGGATAATAACAACGAGAAAGTTTATCATAAGAATAACCAATAAAGTAATCCAAAGAAGAAGAATAACGATATCTAATAATACCATTAACAGGGTCACGAAGAATCGGTTCAAAAAAACGAATGGGAAAGGTTTTATAACCTAAACTACACGAACTCGAAGAAACAATAACGGAATCAACACCATAAGTAGGAATAACACCTTCAGCCAACAAAGAATACAACTCAACGACAGACGGAAGAGAGTCAATAACAAGCGATTTAGAGGTAATAGAAGCTTTTTCAAAACAAAGGGAATACTTTGAAATATTGATTTGCTTCGAAAAATAAGACGGAAAGGAAAGTTGTTTACCAAACATTTTAGGGAGTGAGAGGTCCCCAGAAGAAAACCTTTCAAGATTCTGTAATAAGTAATACTTTCCAATAGAGACTTTTCGACTACATACGAAGAACGGCGCAAAAATTTGCTTAAACCGAATGAAATTAACTTTTTCATAATGAATATTATTATTATTTACACACTTAAAATTCTCTTTCAGACGATATTGATTATAAATAACGTCAAATTTAATATGATACTTCAAACGATCAAGAATACCAACGCTTTCAAAATCACCATCCAATAAATTACGATCTTCAGGAAACAAAGAAAAGGCACGTTCAAGACGAGATAAAGCAACGCTTAAAACAGACCAATCAGGACGCTTACATATATACTTGGCCACATATTGAAAGCAAGTACGAGCATTAGCACCAGAATAATGTACAGAAGGAGTAGAATCATCGAAATTAAGAGAGCCATTAGCCACAAGATCAAACATTTTAACTTGACCAATCAAAAAACGAAATTCAATAATATCATCAGACTTCTTGATAGAATTACGATTAGAATATACAACTTCAGGACAACCACGATAATAATAACAAGCTAATGACCAAGCAGAACGAATATCATCAACAGAAATAGGAATTTGAGACCACAAAATAATATGAAAGTGAGGACGACCAAAACGAGAACCATACTCACCACAAGCGCAGTAAGATAACTCTATAATATCAGAAGCAACAGAATAAGTATTACATAAATGAACACGCAAACGCTTAAAAAATTTAGACAGATGACTTTGACGAAGAAGTGAAGGAGTCCAAGAAGGAATACCTTTCAAATTATTACAATCCTCAACAGGATAAGTATCTGACCAATCACGCCTAAAGGGATGTTTCTTATACGACCACAATGAATAACTACCATAAGTAAGAGTAACAAAATAGCAATGCTTATAATGAAGACTATGCAGACACATACGAGAAGACCACTCATCACGAGCCTGATCAGAACAACGAACACAGTGACCACAATTAACAAACATATCAAAATCATTACCGAAAGAATCAGTTAAATTCAACTTTTTAGGTTGAAGACAACCATCAACGGCATAACGAGAAGGTTTATCACCTTCATGAATCTTTGACAATGAAGAAACGTGATACATTACTTTTTCAACTGAAAATAACGAACAATAACATTATTATACCGATCCTTAAACATGTGCAAAACAATATCATTACAATGCTGAATACGAATAGAATTAGAACGGACAATATAACCAAATAAAGCAGGATAATCTACAGACAAATAATGACGAGAACCATTACTAAAACGAACATAATCAATAGTAGAAATACCATTATTCACAAAAATAATAGGACGATACAGGTACTTTATGCCACACTTAAAACTTATCATAATTCATAGTATGTAAAACATATATATTACTTTTTCTTTCGAAAAAAATAAACAGCCAAAGCAATACACAGCACAAAAGGAGAGCCAAAAAACAATAATAAACCCAAATAAATAAGTAACTCAAGCATAAACAATAAATTTAACTGACGCAAAGGTAGAAATAAAAAAGTAAACAACAAAAAAAAACAAGAAAAAAATGCACAATCCATAAAAAAGCCATAAAGGTATATACCATTAAAGGCATAAAGATTGTCGTTTACAAAACGACTGACAAACTAATAAGGGCGTTTTGTCAGTGGTACATATTAGAATCAAGAAGAAACCACTTTTCAAAAAAGTGCAGACAAAATTTTATATACATTTATAAACGCACAAACGCAAGCCTAAAACGGCCTGCGTGTGCTAAAATGTTTTTATAAGGAAAACTACGTTATTTTTTCTTAGGATTAAGATCGAAACGTTTCATTAGATAGGCATATAAAATCTTCAAAGCAACCTTAATAACATCTTTAGTAACTTCAAGACCATCCTTTTCCAGATTCAACGCAAACGCTTTTTCAAATTGAACATCCTGAATACCTTGAATAGCGTCATAATAAGAATCAGATAAAGATGAATCATATAAGGCTTTATAACCTTGTTGCATAATAGTTTTATTCATAGATTTCCAAATAGATACTTCAAAGCCAGGCATTAAACCTGCAGCAGCAGACTCAATAATAAAGTTACCAGCTAATGTGTCCTGAAGACCCATAGATTTAAAGACCTCAATCATACTCATATCTTGAACAAAGTAAGGATTATTCTCTGCAAAAGAAGATTTTCCTTCCGCAATAGTTTTTGTCCACATTGACATATAGTATTCACCAGCGGCATTATTTACAATAGTATCAACTAAATTATCTCTATAAGAGGGATCGGCAAAGCATTTAGTCATAACTTCACCATTATTAATAAGAGCTTGTAACCTATACTCTTCAGCTTTTGTAACTTTATCTTCAAGATATTGCATACGATTTGTTTCAATATTACTTTGAATAACGGAATTATCAGAAAGTGCGATATCATTATCACGAGTACGATCAGATATATATGCCTTATTCTGATAAATACGTGCATTAGCTTCTGCAACGGCAAGATCAAAACCACCTTTCGCAATAGAAATATTATCTTTTTGCAACTGCTGACCAATAGAAGCAGCAGTACCATACTGACTATTCAGATTATACATAAAGGCACGGAATGAAGGCGTATCATCCTTCAATGAAGACCAAGTATTGGAATTTCGAAAGTCAATCCATGATTTATTAGAAGGATCATCAGGAAGATTATCAAGCCATTGTTGAAAGGCATATTGTGATGACAAAGCTTCAACAGGTACTGAAGAGATATGATTATTGGCATACTTAATAGCGTCACGAGCACGCATAAGACCTAAATCACCACCATCAGGAGAGGAATAGGCATGAGAAAAAAGACCAGTAACAGAACGGGCCATTTGGCCCATTGCAGGACCAAAATCAGGGATAGTAGGAGCAACAAGAGTAGGAGAAACAGCAGGAGCACCCGGAACCATAGTTGCACCAGTAACAGGAGCAGCAGTATAAGAAGCATTTGCACCTTCAGCGGCAACAATATTACGAGCTTGCTCAATTGACATACCAGCACGAACCAACTCAAGTATTTGATTTGAAGCAGTAGAACGCTGATAGGCTAACTCGGCCTGACGAGCGGCAGACTCATTAGTTTGTGCAGATATTAATAAATTAGTTGCATTAGTTTCTCTTGCTATTTCACGATTCAGTTCATTAGTAGCATTAGCAATAGCAGCATTAGTCTCATTAGTACTTTTAGTTGCCTCAATATTTCCAACAGTACTAACTGTTGTGCCGGCAAAATTAGCAAAAGCACCAGCTAAATCAGAATATTCATCACAAAGAGGATATAGATAATTCTTAAAAAGATCCATAACAACATAAATTTAACAAATAGCCGTGCCATATCTCAAAAATTCGATAGACACGGCTATTCAAATAACAATAACTAACAAAAACAAAATTAAATATAATCAATAGCTGCAGGCAATGGACGATTAACATTAAAAGTAATATCAACAGAACCATATGCACATGGATCAGTATCTAATAAACCAAGAAAAGCATCTAAAGAAACATGAACACGCAAATGATAAGGAGTAAGAGAAAACTCATGATTGATAAAACCATTATCTAATACAGAATTAGTACTACCAAAGTCCATAGAATACCAATCACGCAACCAATTATAACTGCGTAGATCAGAAAGATATCTACCATGCGTCTCATCACCACGAACACGAAAATCATAATAACGAGGCACATAACCTATATAATTCTTAATAGAAAAACCACGAAGAAAATCAGCCGTACGAGCTTCAATACGTGAATCAGTAGCGAACTCGGGTGAAGGTAAAGATTGAGCCGATATAATTTTAGTAGAAGCACCTAAACAATCATAACTGACAACAGGAACTAAACTAACAAAGGATATAAGTATGCAATAATCAGAAGCACGATATGTAAAGGTATCAGATGAAGAAGCATTAGCAACAAGTGTACGTTGACCTACAGGAGTGGAATCAGTACCAACATTGGCTATTTGCTGATCACCAGAAATAAACTGCTCGGAACCACCAATATACTCACTCAAAAGTACATTATAATCAGAAGGCTTAATACCAAAACGAGCCTGAACACGACCTACATAATTATCCGGATAAAAGTAATTACGTGCTAACCATTTTTCAAGCATGTTAGCACGACGCATAACTTGCAAGTCCTGATATAAAACACGATGAGACGTATTATCATGGCTCAAACTTTTAAACATAGATGATAAACCACTTGGAAAATTACCGAAATAAATCCAATCAATAGAGTCAGGAGTAGCAGAAGCAGGGTCATAACCTTCACGAAGAAAAGTTTCAATAGTGTCACTATCTCCAACAGGAGAAAACTCTAAACCATCACCACTATTAGTAACACCAAGTACAGGACTATAAACATGTCTAAAAGTATCATTAGTCTGAATAGAATTCAAAAAGTCGGTCGAAAAATACCTATACTGACAAGTCAATAGTACTAAATATTTTGACAAATCATTATCCGACAAATTAAGAACTAAATCAGAAGAAACAGGCGATAAAAGAACAGAAGAAGTAAAATTATCAGGATCTAAACAATTTCTACGACTTTCAATATGCCAATTACGAAGGTAATCAAACCAAACAGCATAAGAGGCACGCAAAGGTAATTCAGAATAAACAGGGTAAATATCCAGAGATTCAAAAGATACAACAGGATTAGCGTCTTTTCCATTCCACTTAATATTAGAAAGAAGTAAGTCGCTCAATTTTCCCTGATAAGTAATAATACTATACCATATATTAAAATAAGAAGATTCAATATCTACTTTTTGATAGTCAGTATCATCATTATTAGGAGCTTCCCAATTACGATAAGAATCAAAAAAAGCACTATACTCTGAAAAAATAGGATAACCTAAATAATCAAATAAAGAATCAGGTCCAAAGAAAGGCTTAATAACATATAAGATAACACGAAGATAATCTAATGTACAATCCTCAAAGCGAGTGTAAGAAAAAGAATTCTTATAAGTATCTTTGTAGAAAGGACAAGCCTTCAAATACAATACATATTCAGAAAGAGTATCAAGACGATAATAAAAATTAGAATGAGCTGCAACGAGAGCCTTATAAAAAGTCTCACAACGATATACTAAATTAGAAATATAATTATAAATATACTTATTGGCATTCTGAATCTTTACAGCGTCATCAACAAGAATAGGATGATCAACATTATAAGAAAAAATACTACTCGTAGAAAAATTACCTGAATCTGCATTAAGAACAGGGAATAACAAATTAGTTAGAGAATCGATAACAGAAGAAAGATTAAAGACAGGTACAACACTAAAACCATCAGTTTCAAATTTCTGCTTAAAGTCCGAACAAATCCTACGCAAATTCACAACAAAAGTATGAGTATCCATACGAACAGGACCAATTTGAGGAGTCATAATCTTTTCAAACTGAAAAGATGGACGCAAACCACCATCAACAACGTCAGAAGGCAATAAAAATTCACTTTGAACAGGTACACAACGACCAACAGGAATAGTTAATGTATTACGATGAGATAAATTAAACGATGAACGCGAAGGATCAGAAACATGCAATGTTTTTGCATTAACATTAGAACGAGAAAAAGAATTAGTTGTAGACATAACTATAAATTTTTAGTAGCATTATACGATTCAATAGTTTTAGACTGAATAACAATACTTGTATCACCAGACATAAAAGAAGATGAAGAAGTAGTAATAGTACGAGTTACATTACAAGAGGTCAAACCGAAGAAACTACCTAAAGCAGCACCTAAAGAAGCCAAAGCAAGTACTACATACTTAACAATAGTTTTAGTTTTTTGAGAATACATAAAAGATAAAATTAAAAGGTTAATAAATAAATATAAAATCAACGAGAAAGACGAGAATTAACATACTTATCAAATCCAACTTTCTTGATAGAAGAATTAACACGAACACCACGATTAAAATCACGAGCTACAATATCAGGCTTATGCAAATTATCACAATAACGATAAGAAGAAGTAATAGCAATATCATCAAGAGATAGACCATTATAAGAAGTATCAGGAACAGCACTTTTAGAATGAGCCATCTCATCAGGAGGAATAGGACAAACATAATTCATATCACATACAAGTGACAAACCACGAGGAGACAAATGTCTTCCAGTAAAGGCAAACGAAATAGAATCAGATAAATTCATAAAAAAACAATTTAATTAGTTAATATCAATATGATCTATATCATGATAAACATGATTTATATGTTTACGATGATCAAGAAAAGCAGAACGAACAGAAGGAGTAGAAGGATCTTTATCAATAGTATCTATTAAAACATTACGAGAATGAATAGAAGGCAAAATAGAAGTATACCAGGAAACAGCCTTTGCACGAATTAAAGATAAAACAAAATCACACATAGAAACACGATCTATATAATCAATAGGATAATAACAACGAGAAAGTTTATCATAAGAATAACCAATAAAGTAATCCAAAGAAGAAGAATAACGATATCTAATAATACCATTAACAGGGTCACGAAGAATCGGTTCAAAAAAACGAATGGGAAAGGTTTTATAACCTAAACTACACGAACTCGAAGAAACAATAACGGAATCAACACCATAAGTAGGAATAACACCTTCAGCCAACAAAGAATACAACTCAACGACAGACGGAAGAGAGTCAATAACAAGCGATTTAGAGGTAATAGAAGCTTTTTCAAAACAAAGGGAATACTTTGAAATATTGATTTGCTTCGAAAAATAAGACGGAAAGGAAAGTTGTTTACCAAACATTTTAGGGAGTGAGAGGTCCCCAGAAGAAAACCTTTCAAGATTCTGTAATAAGTAATACTTTCCAATAGAGACTTTTCGACTACATACGAAGAACGGCGCAAAAATTTGCTTAAACCGAATGAAATTAACTTTTTCATAATGAATATTATTATTATTTACACACTTAAAATTCTCTTTCAGACGATATTGATTATAAATAACGTCAAATTTAATATGATACTTCAAACGATCAAGAATACCAACGCTTTCAAAATCACCATCCAATAAATTACGATCTTCAGGAAACAAAGAAAAGGCACGTTCAAGACGAGATAAAGCAACGCTTAAAACAGACCAATCAGGACGCTTACATATATACTTGGCCACATATTGAAAGCAAGTACGAGCATTAGCACCAGAATAATGTACAGAAGGAGTAGAATCATCGAAATTAAGAGAGCCATTAGCCACAAGATCAAACATTTTAACTTGACCAATCAAAAAACGAAATTCAATAATATCATCAGACTTCTTGATAGAATTACGATTAGAATATACAACTTCAGGACAACCACGATAATAATAACAAGCTAATGACCAAGCAGAACGAATATCATCAACAGAAATAGGAATTTGAGACCACAAAATAATATGAAAGTGAGGACGACCAAAACGAGAACCATACTCACCACAAGCGCAGTAAGATAACTCTATAATATCAGAAGCAACAGAATAAGTATTACATAAATGAACACGCAAACGCTTAAAAAATTTAGACAGATGACTTTGACGAAGAAGTGAAGGAGTCCAAGAAGGAATACCTTTCAAATTATTACAATCCTCAACAGGATAAGTATCTGACCAATCACGCCTAAAGGGATGTTTCTTATACGACCACAATGAATAACTACCATAAGTAAGAGTAACAAAATAGCAATGCTTATAATGAAGACTATGCAGACACATACGAGAAGACCACTCATCACGAGCCTGATCAGAACAACGAACACAGTGACCACAATTAACAAACATATCAAAATCATTACCGAAAGAATCAGTTAAATTCAACTTTTTAGGTTGAAGACAACCATCAACGGCATAACGAGAAGGTTTATCACCTTCATGAATCTTTGACAATGAAGAAACGTGATACATTACTTTTTCAACTGAAAATAACGAACAATAACATTATTATACCGATCCTTAAACATGTGCAAAACAATATCATTACAATGCTGAATACGAATAGAATTAGAACGGACAATATAACCAAATAAAGCAGGATAATCTACAGACAAATAATGACGAGAACCATTACTAAAACGAACATAATCAATAGTAGAAATACCATTATTCACAAAAATAATAGGACGATACAGGTACTTTATGCCACACTTAAAACTTATCATAATTCATATTATGTAAAATAGTATATCGGCCATTATACCCTACACATTCTGTCATTATGGCAGGATTGGCAGGATATTATATTGGTATTATTCTTGCCTATACACTTTCAGCAGTTAGTTTATACTCTTTTATGCAGTAATTGGCATAAAATGTACATTTAATGTTGTACAATGCAATATACGACAAACAATTTTGAATATGGTAGATTATTTTGACCTTTTAACAACCGAGGAAACGGAAAACAACGATACAAATGTGGAAACCGAAATAATTCCTATACTGAACACTAACGACGAACAGACCAAAGTACACATTGCTACTGGTGATGTGCTACCTGTATTGCCACTGCGTAATATGGTATTGTTCTCTGGCGTATTACTACCGGTTACCGTAGCCCGCCCTAAATCCATCAAATTAGTAAAGTCAGCCTTTCAAGAAGAGAAACTGATTGCTGTGTGCTGCCAAAAAGATGCCGATGTGCAAGAACCGAAAGAAAACGACATCTATATGCTTGGAGCAGCAGCGCGCGTCATTCGTACATTCGATATGCCTGATGGCTCTCTCACTATTATTCTCGAGGGTATGGAGCGCATTATGATAGATGAAATCGTAGCACAACGCCCATATATGAAAGCACGCGTCATCGTTATACCGGAAGTACTCCCTAAAAGAGATGATAAGCATTTTATCGCTTTAGCGGCGAGCATAAAAGATATTGCCATAAATATCATTAAACAATGGGTCAATATGCCCCGCGAGGCACGATTTACTATCGAAAATATAGATAATCCCCCATCACTCGTAAACTATGTATGTGTCAATTTCCCGATAAAGATTGAAGCAAAACAAGAGTTATTGCAACAAGAAAAATTGGAAGACCGTGCCGTACATCTATTGGAACTATTGCAGAAAGAAAAGCAATTGTTAGATATTAAACGCTCTATACAAGAAAAAGCCAAAGAAGATATCGACAAACAACAACGAGAGTATTTCCTTCAACAACAGATACATACTATCCAGAAGGAATTAGGCGACACGAGCGAACAAGATGTCAACGATATGCGGGAAAGGGCGAAACAAAAGAAATGGAACGAAGAAGTAGCCAAAGTATTTGAGACAGAACTGAAAAAATTAGAGCGTATCCCTACCCAATCGCCTGAATATTCGACGCAACAGAATTACTTGGATACTATGCTATCACTCCCATGGAATGAGTACAGCGTTGATAATCTTGACCTGGCAAATGCGGAGAGAATACTTAATAGAGACCACTATGGTATGGAGAAAGTAAAAGAACGCATTCTCGAATATCTTGCAGTGCTAAAGATGAAAGGCGATCTTAAATCGCCAATTATATGTCTTTACGGCCCTCCAGGGGTGGGAAAAACATCATTAGGTAAGTCAATCGCAGAAGCATTGAATCGCAAATATGCCCGTATCTCATTGGGCGGCTTGCATGATGAAGCGGAGATTCGTGGACATAGACGCACATATATAGGGGCGATGCCGGGACGAATTATTCAAAGTATACAAAAGGTGCAATCATCAAACCCTGTATTCGTATTGGACGAGATAGATAAGGTTTCCGCTGACTATCATGGAGACCCGACATCTGCATTATTGGAAGTACTTGATCCTGAACAAAATTCTACATTTCACGATAACTTCTTGGATATAGACTACGACTTGAGTAAAGTGTTGTTCATTGCAACGGCTAACTCACTAAATTCTATTCCACGACCTCTATTAGACCGAATGGAACTCATCGAAATGACAGGCTATTTACAAGAAGAAAAAGTGGAGATAGCACGCAGACATCTTATACCCAAAGAGTTGGAAGCACATGGCATTCAAGCATCACAGGTAAAGTTCAGTAAAACGGTCTTAAATACATTGATCGACCATTATACACGCGAATCAGGAGTACGAGAATTAGAACGACAAATAGCAGCAATAATGCGAAAAATTGCTAAACATATTGCGATGGGAGATCATTACAATGTCAATGTAACGACCAGAGACTTGAAAGAATATCTCGGAAAACGCAGATATTCACGCGACTTATACGAAAATAACAAATACACTGGTGTTGTTACTGGGTTAGCATGGACCCAAGTAGGAGGAGAGATACTCTTTATTGAATGCTCCCTTTCTCCAAGCAAGTCCCCTACTCTCACATTGACTGGTAATTTGGGCGATGTAATGAAAGAGTCGGCTACAATAGCCTTAGGCTATATTAAAGCACATACCGAACAATTCGGCATCACACAAAAGAATATAGAACATAAATCTGTGCATATCCATGTACCGGAAGGTGCTATTCCCAAAGACGGACCTTCTGCAGGCATAACAATGACGACCGCTCTTGTATCTGCTTTTACTGGTAGAAAGGTGAGAGAACGGGTTGCTATGACAGGAGAAATGACCCTTCGCGGAAAAGTACTCCCTGTAGGTGGTATAAAAGAGAAAATTTTGGCAGCAAAACGAGCAGGCATTGATACAATCATACTTTGTGCCGATAACCAAAAAGATATTGAAGATATACCTGAACTCTACAGAAAAGGAATGAATTTCCACTATGTCAAAGACATACAAGAAGTAATCGACTACGCTCTTTTACACAATTGAATCATATCAATTATCCACGAATGATGTGTTTAACACCCTTCACCTGACTAATCTTCTTTTGTATCTGTTCTAATTGGTTTATATCGTTAACAAGCAATGTAAGGTGTCCTTCAAATAAACCATCGTGTGAATCAATCGATATGGAGCGAAGAGCCATCCCGCCCTCTTTATTGATAAGAGATGTGATATTAGTCACAATACCGATGTCATCATTACCCACAACGCGCAAAGTAATTGGATATTGTTGACCAACGGCTTTACCACTCCACCTCGCAGGAACAATACGATACGGAAAACGCTCTTTCATCTGTTCTGCATTGGGACAATTCTTTCTGTGAATCTTAATGCCATTCGTTACACTAACAAAACCAAATATTTCATCTCCAAAAATTGGATTACAGCACTTCGCTAATTTGTAGTCTATATTCTTAAGGTCTTTGTCTATTACCAACTCATCACGCCCTGTGTTTTCTATAGGAGTAAGAGGAGTCATATAGTTCTCAGCAGACACAATAGTTGTTGTGTCTTGTACCGTATCCATTCGCTCCAACTCAAGATATACTTCCTTTATATCAAGAATATCAAGACTTCCTTGTGACAATGCCTGATAAAAATTAGTAACAACTTTATATCCCAACTTCTTAGCCAAGCGACTTATAAGACCTTCATTATAATCTAACTTCCAATTGCGAAAACGCCTCTCTAATAACTCTCTCCCATCTGCAGCATCCTTATTCTCAATTTCCTTAAGCATTTGGCGTATCTTATTCCGTGCTTTAGAGGTACATACTATTTGCAGCCATGCCTGTGAAGGCTTTTGTTGAGGTGAGGTAAGTATCTCTACTTGGTCACCATTACGCAACACATACTTAATCGGCACATTTCGCCCACCTATCTTTCCACCAACACAATGAGTACCTAATGAAGTATGAATAGCAAAAGCGAAATCAAGTATAGTAGCCCCTTTAGGTAATTTATACAACTCACCATTTGGCGTAAAAACAAAGACCTCTTGTTCATAAAAGTTGAGACGAAAATCGTTGATAGCATCTTTTGTTTCTACATTAGGATTCTCCAATATCTCACGTACCCCTTTTAGAAACTCATCCATCCCTGTTTCTGCTTTTATTCCTTTATACTTCCAATGAGCAGCAACACCTTTCTCCGCTATTTCGTCCATACGCCGTGTGCGTATCTGTACTTCGATCCACTTATTCTCTGGACCTAAAACAGTTGTATGCAAACTCTCATATCCATTCGATTTTGGTATTGAAAGCCAATCACGCAATCGCTTTGGATTAGGTTGATACATATCAGCAATAACAGAATATACTTGCCAACACTCTGCTTTTTCTTTCTCTGGTGTAGAATCAAGTATAATGCGTATAGCAAATAAATCATAAATGTGGTCAACAGTAGTATTCTGTTTTTGCATCTTCTTGTAGATAGAGTGAATAGACTTTGTACGCCCTTTAATTGTAAATATATAACCTAATCTTTCAAGTTTCTCTTTTAGAGGGGTAATAAATGCTGCGATATAAGCATCCCTATGACGCTTTGTTTCATTTAATGTATGAGCAATATCTTTATAGGTTACATAATCCGTGTATTTCAAAGATAAATCTTCAAGTTCTGTTTTTACTGCATACAAACCTAAACGATGAGCCAATGGGGCATATAGAAAAGATGTTTCTTTTGCGATACTTTGTCGATATTCCGAGTCTGGTAAAGTGTTCAACCTTCTCATTAGGGCTAATCGATCAGCAATGATAATAAGAACTACACGCACATCTTGAGCAAGAGAGAGTAATAATTTACGGAAATTCTCTGTTTCAAGTGCCGTATTATTCTTTTTATACAAATCATCAACACGGTGCAGTCCTTCTACTACAGTTATTATATGTGTGTCGTAGATATCGGGCAAAGTATTTGTGTCAATACCTCGTAATAGCACACCAAGAACAGATACTTTACTCAGTCCCATTTCCGATACTACAATATCAATTACTTGCATTATATCTTGCTTTGCTTGCTCTGATAGTTGCAAAGTCAATAAATGTTCTTCTTCTTTAGGCGACAATGATAACTTGTATTGTTCCTTTAGTGTGCGTAATAAGGTTTCCATGTATGGGTAAGTATTCTTTTGTAGTCAATAACCAGTACGATTTTATAAGACAAAAGTACAACAAATTGCATAAAAATACAAAAAAGACAGATTTTTCTTATGCGAATATCATACATTTGAGATATTCTTTGTAAATTTGCAGAGTATTTGTGAACCCATATAGAAACGGGGAACTAACAGGTAGAAAATATAATATAAAATAATCTAACATCATAAACCAATATGAAAACTACAATTCGTATTCTATTAGGCATAGCCATTTGCTTTATGTCGTATGTATGCGTTATGAGCATTGTTACTCCTATTCGATTTGAAGAGAAGAAAACTCAACGCGAAAATGCAATTATCAAGAATCTTGTTTATATTCGTACTGCAGAAACAGAGTTCCGTTCTCAAAAGGGTTATTATACTGCAGACTTGGACTCATTGATATTATTCCTTAAGACAGCCAAGAAGAAAGAGGTATTGAAAGAAGGTGCATTGACTGAGGCTCAATTGGAGGCCGGTTTAACAGAGGTTAAGGCTGTGAGAATTATTGCTCGTGGTAATGCCAAAGAGATTAAGGCTAACGGTTTAGAGAACTTTAAGCGTGATACGATTTATACTAATATGATACAGTCTCTTTATAAGGGAGAGTTTTCTGAGAACAATATTGATAAGATAATCTACATACCTTATACTAATAAGACCCGATTTGAAGTAGAGACAAACAATACTTATCAAACAGATAGAGGTATTAAAGTGCCATTGATTGAGGTTCGCGCTCACTATAACACTTATTTGGCCGACTTGGATGATCAGGAGAGAGTGAATTTGGTTGACAGAGAAACAAAATTAGACCATTATCCAGGCTTGAAGTTTGGTTCTATTATTGCACCAAACAACAATGCAGGTAATTGGGAATAAAAAACTATGGTAACGACCGGTAGGTTATCTACTCATATACAATCCATCGACTATTCAGGCGGTGGATTGTTTTCTTATACTCCTCATTTCTGTATCGTTCCAGAGGCACTCTATCGAGAAGAAGACAAGGATCTTTGGCTTAATTTCTTAGAAGAACATATCAACCGAGAGCAAGTTGTATGTGCTACTTATATAGAGGAAGACAAGTGTTTCGTTCTGCATGAAAAGGATAGTGACAAGGAAGAGCATTGTATTTCTTTCCTAATGAAGAAAAGTCACTCTCTTAATTCAGCAAGCAAAGTATTGGTGATGCCTACTAACACGATGATGTGTTTGGTGATATACAAAGATAATATCCTTCAGTTAGCCAATGTGTACCCTATTACGAATATAGAGGATATGTTGTATCACCTTTTGAATATAGTAGAACAACTATCTACTGACAGACAGATTCCTATTTATATTACTAACCCTGAGTTAGCCACGAATACGCTTTTAACTACCTATCTGAATATGCACTATCTTGCATTGGAACAATAAATCTGCTATATGCGTATTATCTCCGGTAAATATAAGGGTCGTAGGATTATACCTCCTACTAAGATAACTGCCCGTCCGACTACAGACTTTGCCAAAGAGAGTTTGTTTAACTTGATAGAAAATCGGATATGTATAGATGGTATTGATGTTTTAGACCTATTTTCCGGCACTGGAAGTATCGGTATAGAGTTTATCTCAAGAGGTGCTAACTCTGTCGTTTCAGTAGAGAAAGCGCATGTTCAGCAGAACTTTATTATAAGCACTTGCAAAGGTTTAGGAATTGATAACTTGACGCTTGTCAGAGATGATGCCTTCCGATATATAAAGTCCTGCCAACGAAAGTTCGACCTTATTTTTGCGGATCCGCCTTATCAGTTAGATACATTACCTACCCTGCCCAATCTTATTTTTGAGAAAGAGTTATTGAAAGACGGAGGATGGTTTATAATGGAACATTCGGCAAAGGATGATTTTTCCAATCATCCTCACTTTGTGAGCCATCGTCAGTACGGTAGCGTTAATTTTAGTTTCTTTCAATAGAACAATGTTCCCCTATTCATTTATGGAATAGGATATACTTAACGACATTAACGAGATGTTGGCGCGTCCATTCGTAAAGCCATGCCCATAAGTCGTTGTGCCATCGTTGTGGGTGCGTAGTTAATAGTATATGGGTAGGGAGTGTGTTATTATGCAATGCCTTGATGATTTCGTTTGTATGATGATACTGCCAGCCTTTTGCTGCCCACAGAGATTGTTGTTGGGGAATCTTATCAACGAATGAGAAACGATAACCATCCCATCGACGACCGGTATCCGTTAGATAGAATACTGAATTAAAATCGGTATCGAAATACGGTTCTCCTATGACACCAAAGTCGTGGTAATCAGCATGCTCCCACAATGATTTATTATCAATACGACTCATGGGCGTACCATGTACGCAGATGGTACGAACGGGATAGAATTTGCGAATATAGGCGATACCTTCTTGGAAGTGTCTCTTCGCTCGACTCCAATCACCCTTACAGATAGACATATCCTCGTAATGATAGCCTATCTCCATTCCCATATCTGCAATGGTACGAATGATGTTGGGATTATTACTCTGCTTCACTATACGGAAATAGTAAGTGGCTTTAACTCCCAAATCTTCCTCTATCATAGCAAATTGGAGCGCCTGATGAGGTTGTTTGTCGATATCATGCCGCAAGATAACAAATTTGTTGGGCAATACAGGGAGCGTGCAATATTCTGCATAGGTGATAGGATTGTAGCCTGCACCTATTAGTTCTTGTAGTAGTTCTCTGTACTTAGAGAGTGTGAAATCTCGCATAATGACTACTCCATTAGTTTCTTGTAGCGTACCCTTTTGGGTGTTAGCGCATCCTCACCAAGACGCATCTTTTTGTTTACCTCGTAGTCAGAGTAGTCTCCCTCGAACCAGAAGACTCTGGAATCTCCCTCGAAGGCAAGAATATGGGTGCATATACGGTCGAGAAACCATCGGTCGTGGGAGATGATTACTGCACATCCTGCAAAACTCTCGAGTCCCTCTTCTAATGCCCTTAATGTATTTACATCGATGTCATTTGTTGGCTCGTCGAGTAGTAGCACATTCGCTTCTGACTTCAAAGTAAGAGCAAGGTGCAAGCGATTTCGTTCCCCGCCAGACAGTACGCCGCACTTCTTTTCCTGGTCGCTTCCTGTGAAGTTGAAGCGACTAAGATAGGCGCGTGCATTTACCTCACGCCCACCTACACGGATGTATTCTGTTCCGTTGGCTATCGTTTCGAATACGGTCTTTTCGGGGTCGATGTTAGAGTGTACTTGGTCCACATAGCCGACTTTGACTGTTTCGCCTACGGAGAATGTACCTTTGTCGGGTTGTTCCATACCCATAATCATACGGAAGAGGGTTGTTTTGCCTGCGCCGTTAGGACCGATTACGCCTACAATGCCGTTGGGCGGAAGCATGAAGTTCAAATCTTCGAACAATACCTTGTCGCCGAATGCCTTTGCTACACCTTCGGCGTTAATTACTTTGTTGCCAAGACGAGGGCCGTTTGGAATATAGATTTCGAGTTTTTCTTCTCTTTCTTTCTGTTCCTCGTTGAGCATTTTGTCGTAGGCAGCAAGACGCGCTTTCCCTTTTGCTTGACGGGCTTTTGGTGCCATGTGTACCCATTCCAATTCCCTTTCAAGTGTCTTTCTGCGTTTACTTGCCTGCTTTTCTTCTTGCGCCATGCGAGCCGTTTTCTGCTCTAACCATGAGGTGTAGTTACCTTTCCATGGTATTCCTTCGCCACGGTCGAGTTCAAGTATCCAGCCTGCTACATGGTCGAGGAAATAGCGGTCGTGGGTGATACAGATGACCGTGCCTGCATATTGTTGCAAGTGTTGTTCGAGCCAGTCTATTGATTCTGCGTCTAAATGGTTAGTCGGCTCATCAAGCAGTAATATATCGGGTTGCTGCAAGAGTAGCCTGCATAACGCTACTCGTCGGAGTTCGCCTCCTGACAGGTTTCTAATACTTGCGTTGTCGTCAGGACAACGCAAAGCGTCCATAGCGCGGTTCAGTTTTTGGTCGATGTTCCATGCGTCGCTGCTGTCGAGTTTGTCTTGCAGTTCGGCTTGGCGTGCGAGTAGTTTGTCGAAGTCGGCATCCGGCTCTGCGAAAGCAGCGTTTATCTCGTCGTATTCGTTCAACATATCTATGACGGACTGCACTCCTTCCTGTACGCATTCTCGCACGGTCTTATCAGGGTCGAGTTTCGGATTTTGTTCGAGGTATCCTACACTGTAGCCGGGAGAGAATACCACCTCGCCTTCGTAGTTTTTCTCTACTCCGGCAATGATTTTCATCAGGGTGGATTTACCTGTACCATTCAGACCAATGATACCGATTTTTGCTCCGTAAAAGAAGGAAAGGTAGATGTTGTTGAGTACTCGTTTCTGCGGGCTAAAACTCTTGCTTACGCCCACCATTGAGAAGATGATTTTCTTGTCGTCTGCCATATTGTTTACTGTATCAAATTTCGCATACAAAGGTATGTTTATTTTTGCATATACACAACAATAAATGACAATAGCAAGCAGCAAGAAAGGTGCATCACGCAATGGAAGCGATGCCTACAACATTTTACATTGGAATAGAATAACAATACGGGTTTAGAATCGCAGTGCTATCCCTACCCCATTGGGGTCAGCAAATATGTGTAGTTCTGTGGTGTTATCGAATTGTGCATTGTATATGTCAATTGCTTGGTCGTAGTTTTTAGCACTGCCTAATGCAAGACCCAACCCCACTGATGAGAATACGAGTCCACCGGCGCACATAGAACCGACTGCAATGCCTCCTGCGGGGATACATGCCAATGAGCCTATTGCACATGCACCTCCGATACCTACCATTACCCAACCTGCAGTGATTTTCCGTTTTGCTTTTTGCCATTTTTCGTTGGCTGCATAATTTGTGCGGATTATGCGTTCCACCTCTTTCTGACTGATGTATTTATCGTCATACATATATTCATTATTGTCGCGATAGATTCGTTTTTTGCCGGTTGTGGTTGTCGGTTGCGTAGTGGTGGTCTGCGTGACAGGCGTTTGTGTTGTGGTATATTGAGTTGCGGGTCGGGTGTTGGTCGTGGGAGTTTGAACCGTCGATGCAGGTGTCGTGGGTTGTGTTTCGACGACGGGCTTTTGTACGGTTGCGGTTGTTTGGTTTGTCGTTGTGGTATTGGTTGCCAGTTGAACGCTTTGCGCAGGTGTAGCAGTCGGTTGTGTTGTGGTGGTTGCAGGTGTTATCTGTGCTACTGTTCCATCGCTGAATATGATTTTCTCTATCTTTTCCATCGGTGTGGAAAATACAATGGTTTTTGGTCGGTCGGCACGGGTATATGATACCATCGTTTCTGTCATGTCGGTGATGTTGCAGACTATTTGCGTCCTATCTCTAAGAATGATAGCATCGCGGTTTTCTGCATTTAACAGGCTTATTCCTACACAGGAAAGGTATAAGAAAAGGAAAGTAAGTTTTTTCATTGTGTATGTTTTGTTGGTTATGTTCATTAATATTGCGTAAAGGTAGGGGTATTTTGATGTTGTGGAAAGGAATAGAGGGAGTATAAGGTTACCAAGAAACGGGGTTTATGGTTACTTTGAGGAATCAAGAAAGAGGTATTGAGAGCCATAGCACGCTATGGCTCTACAGCGGGTATGAAGGCTGCGTCGTTGAGTGTTGCGTGTTAGTGGGGATTATGGAGGTGGGAGGGTAACATATTGTTTGTTTTTTGAAGGAGAATTGAGAGCCATAGCACGCTATGGCTCTACAGCGAGCATAAACGATGTTACATCCGACGGGCAAACAGCGATGGTGTGAAGAGAGCCATAGCACGCTATGGCTCTACAGCGAGCATAACGCCAGCAATTAACAAGTAAGAATTAACAATTAACAATGGATGATTAATGTATGGGAAGAGGTGGTTAGTAGGTTTATCCTATACTCTTCCTATATTCGTCCTATATTCATCCTATATTCATCCTATATTCGTCTTATATTCATCCTTGGGAATTGGTAGTAAATACTGGGCTTGGCGGAGGGTAGTTTTAAGGTATGGTTGTGGGAGGGAATTTGATACTTTTAAGAATATTTAGTATGATTGCATGCAGGGAGGGAGGTTGTTTGATTGATGACGATTGGGCAGCATATAGCACAAATATGTTGTGTAATAGGAACTAAATCTATACCTTTGCACGACTTTTAGCAGCAATGCAAGTTATTCGATGAAACACAGTATTATACTCGCACTTGTCCTGTTGTGTACCCTTTCGGCAGTCGCTCAAAACGAGATAGCAGGCAAGGTGCAAGACGCAAAGCAGAAGCCTATTGCGTACGCCACAGTCAGTTTGCTTACGAAAGACAGTACCCTCGTGACGGGTTGTATTACGGATGAGCAAGGTATGTTCAGTCTGTCGGTGCCAAGAGGGGAACACCTATTACAGGTCAGTTTTATAGGTTACCACACGGTATGTCAGCCGATGGGAGCAGACAGGAAGCACCTTGTTATTACTCTGCAAGAGGAGAGCGAAATGCTAAACGAGGTGGAGGTGAACGGCAGGCGTCCGTTGATTGAGCGTCAGTTCGACAAAATCGTGCTGAATGTGAGCAATTCGCCTTTCGCAGCGGGCAACAATGGGAAAGACATACTGAAGAAAGCGCCGGGCGTTAATGTGGACAAGGACGGCAATGTGACGGTGAATGGCAAATCGGTTGCTGTCTATATTGACGGTCGTCCCTCATACTTAAGCGGGGAACAACTAAGAGCAATGCTCGAAGGCACAGACGGCAATACGATAGAAAAGATAGAGATAATTTCCAACCCTTCCGCCAAATACGACGCGGCAGGAGCGGGAGGTATCGTGAATATCAAGTTGAAGCGTAACATGATGCGAGGTCTAAACGGATTTTTGAGTGCAGCCTACGGAGGAATGTATTTCGGGGATGTGAAGACCTGGCAAAACTCGGACATGTTCTCGCTCAATCTGAATTACCGCACAGAGAAGACCTATACTTTTGCTTCGCTGACACAGATGTACGCCAATCAGGTGAATACTACAGAACAACGCAGCACCTATACCGATACGCTTACGAACAGATTCACGGAGCGTTTAGACTCGACAAACAGCGACGGCAAGTTTCAATACTATATGGCGAGAGTCGGAAACGACTGGTATATAGACAAGAAGAACACACTTGGCTTTATTCTTCAAGTGCCTATTATGGTGTATCGCCAAACGGTTCCCGAAGGTTGGGGTTATGGTTACAGTAGGATAGACAGCGTGGAGGCAGAGCGTTCTGCTACGCAATTGGACCGCAAAGTAAATTCGCAGCAATATACAGGCAACCTGAACTTTACCCATGTATTCAACGATTCGTTAGAGCAGGAACTGACGGTGAACTTAGACTATAACTATCAGGCTATGCGGAATCGGAGCGAACAGCGTACGCAAACCACCTACCCTCTCGTTCCCAGTTCGACGCAGACGATGGGGTTGGATATCAGAACTTTAAGTACAACCCACATCTATTCAGCCAAATTGGATTTTCAAACACATTTTTGGAATACGGGTATGATAGAGGCAGGTGCGAAGTGGGCATTGGCCACTACAGCCAACACGATGACGACTGACAGTGTGGTGAATGCCGTTGCTCGTCCGACCGATCATTCCGACTATAACTATTCGGAGCATGTGGCGGCACTATATATATCGGTGGCAAAGCAGTTTGGTACGCATTTCAACGCCAAATTGGGTTTGCGTGGAGAGTTTACGCACTCGAAAGGCGATTGGGTGTCGGCAGATACGACGACGGTACGCAACTATTTTAATCTTTTCCCCACTGTGTTTGCGGGTTATAACCCGACAGAAGACTGGTCGATGAGTGCGTCTTATACGCGTCGTATCAGGCGTCCGGATTACTATTCCCTCAATCCTGTCCGCCGCTATTATGATGCACACCACTATGCAGAGGGAAACCCTCAACTGACTCCCGAATTCTCGCACAATGTGGAACTCAATTTCTCTTATTCACAATATGTGACGCTTACCGGTTATTTCTCGCACAGTACGGATATGATTACTATGCGGACAGAGATACTGCCGAATGGGGACGGGCGTACTTATGTGGATAATTTCGGGGCTAGTACTACGCATGGCGTCAGTCTTTCGCTCACGGAACTTCCTATCGTGCCGAAATTTACGACGGGGGAAGATGGCAAGCGTACACTACAAGGGGCATGGCTTGCTCTGTCGCTTAACGGCGATTACCGCTACTACCTCAATCGGTCGGCAGATAATTCGTATGTGAACCGTTGCCATTTCGGGGCATGTTATGCGGAACTTACTTCGTATTTGCCGAAAGATTGGACAATCTCTGTTTACGGGATGTATGATTCGCCAATGACCGATGGTTATGCCCTATATGGTTCATCGACTTATATGGGATGTTCGGTGCGCAAACAATGGCGCGAGAAAGGTTTGACCTTGACAGTGGCAGTGAATGACTTACTGCGTTCGATGGATGATAGTACGGAATACTTGGGACTGTCGGAGGGCAGCAGCAGTTGGGCGAACTATACTTATCGTAGTCAGACTGTGTTCTTCAGTCTTAATTATGTGTTCGGTAGTCAGCAATACACCAAACAACGCAAGGTCGGCAATTTGGAGGAGGCATCGCGTTTGAGTAGCGGGAAATAGTACCGTTTACGCTGTGTGTATTTTCGCTTTGCGTCTGTGGTTCGCTTTGCTCTCGTTTGGGGCTACGCATTCATAGGTCTCGCCATTGAAGGTGGCAGTTTGGTGATTGCCTTTTGCCCTGTTGTGGGTTGGGCAAAGCATCCTGCGGTTGACAATGCCAGTTGCACCGCCGCAAGACTATGCTGTGATATGGTCGGCATCCATTTCCGACAGTTTCCATAGCCGCATACACAGTGCAGCGATATGCGTATAGAACTCATTATTACTCGCCGGCTTGGCTTGAGTGAGATGGCAGGGTTAGTTTTTGGAGCGTGAAGCGTGGAGGAGCGAGAGAATATCGATGTTGTAAGCAAGGGACAGTTTAAACTGGTGGAAAGGGTAATCGCGCAGGCCATATTGATACATGAAGCCCCATTCGAAATTCTTGTAATAGCCTGTGATACTTGTTTTGAGGGACATGGGTGCATCGTGGGCGTCGGGATGATTCTTGTGTTCATTTTCCCACCCCGTGTAACCCGAGAACACTTCAGAGAGTGCGAAGTATTTAGTTTTCCACTGCAACATGATGCCGTACATTACTGCATCGTTCTGCCTGCCATTGTCGGTCTGCCAACACAGAAAGCCTACAGAAGTTGCCAAGCGCAATTCTTGCAGGAAGTCGGATTGCGGCAAAGGGAATACTTCTGCCACTGCCATATCGAAGAAATAGCCAGGACTATCGTAGTAGCGTGCTTGGCTATACCCTCCCCCACTGGCTGTTTTCATTGCGGTACGGACAGCAATGTCGGGTATCCATTGGCGGTGACGCAATACTTGTATGTCGGTGGAGATATACACATCGCCTGGTAACCGACCACTCATACATACGGTATCTTGCAGACGCTGGATGCGTTGCCGTTCCAATGTGTTTTGGTAGAACTCCATCATCGGCATCCACAAGGTCAGGTTTATCCTATCGGTGAAAAGCGGAATGCGAAGATGGAAGGCAATATCTTCTGTACGGTCGCCAGCGAAGCCCAAGAAATAGTCGCCGCTCAACTCTATTCGCAGATTGGGAGATACTTCCCCAGAAAGCATATCGGGAATGGGAAAAGCATTGGGGGAGAAATAGTAAGGGGAAATGAGTGTTGTTTGCGATAAATCGGCGTGATAGAGAGAAGTCTGTGCTTGCAGATTATACCCAGACAGAAAAAGTAAGACGGTTGTCAGTATGCCCCAACATTTTTTCATTCGTTCAGTAGTATAGCAGTATGACAAGCCACTACACCTGCGGTCTCGGTACGCAGTCGAGAATTGCCAAGACTGACAGGAAGAAATCCTTCGGATAAGGCTTGTTGCACCTCCTGCTCAGAGAAATCTCCTTCGGGACCAATCAAGACCAATACATCGTGACCTCGTACAATGAGGTCCTTGAGTAGGCGTTTGTCCTCTTTGTAACAGTGAGCGATAAACTTGTCGATTGGGATCGGATTGTTGCGGGAATAGTTGTGAATGAAATCTTGATAGTCGGTGAGTGGGTGGAGAATGGGAAGATAAGGCGTGAGGGATTGTTTTGCTGCCGAAAGGATAATCTTTTCCAATCGGTCGGCACGCAACTGCTTGCGCTCGGAGAATCGACAGAGCAGTGGTGTGATTTCGTCGATACCTATTTCGGTGCATTTCTCTACCATCCACTCTAATCGTTCGATATTCTTGGTGGGTGCGATGGCAATATGCAGATGAAAAGAATGCGATTTCTGCTGCTTTTCCTGGCTTATTACCTCAAATTCGCAATGCTTAGGATGGGGGTTGGTTATTCGTGCGTTGTAGGTTGTACCTCTCCCATTGGTAAGCAGGATAGTGTCGCCTTTTGCATAACGCAATACACGCACGCAATGACCTGATTCTTCTTCAGAAAGATACTGCTTGGTTTCTATGTCAGGGGTGTAGAATAGGTACATATTTCTGGCTTCACTGCGTTTCGCGTGGATGACTGCGCGTTAATTGAGTTACATTGATGGCTATGCGGTAGTTGGATGCGTTGTTTGGGGACTATAGTTCGCTCTCTTTTAGTCGCTCGGCGTTTTCTGCTACTTGTAGGGCATCTATTACGCCTTGTATGTCTCCGTCCATAAAGGCAGCGAGGTTGTAAACCGTGTAGCCTATACGATGGTCGGTGATGCGCCCTTGCGGATAGTTGTAGGTGCGTATCTTGGCAGAGCGGTCGCCCGTAGATACCATCGTCTTCCGTCGGGCTGCTATGTCGTCGATATATTTCTGGTGTTCCTTATCGTAGATTTGCGTACGAAGGCGGGATAAGGCTCTTTCTTTGTTTTTAGGTTGGTCGCGCGTTTCGGTACACTCGATGAGTATCTCCTGTACTTCTCCTGTATTGGGATTCTTCCAATTGTACCGTAGCCGTACTCCTGATTCGACTTTATTGACATTTTGTCCTCCTGCCCCACCTGAACGGAAAGTTTCCCATTTGATTTCGCCTTCGTTAATATGCACCTCAAACTCATCTGCCTCAGGAAGTACTGCCACTGTGGCGGCTGATGTGTGAACTCGTCCTTGTGTCTCGGTAGCAGGTACACGCTGAACACGATGTACGCCTGATTCGTATTTGAGCGTGCCATATACATTTTGACCGGTGACATTGAAGATAATCTCTTTATAGCCGCCGACTGCTCCTTCCGAGCAAGATGATACGGTATATTTGAATCCGTGAATCTCAAAGTATTTGGTGTACATACGGAACAGATCGCCTGCAAAGAGTGCTGCTTCATCACCGCCCGTACCACCACGAATCTCCATAACTACATTCTTGCTGTCTTCCGGGTCTTGTGGAAGAAGCATGAGTTTCACTTCTTCTTCCAATGCCGGTATCTGCGGTTCGAGTTCGTCAATCTCCATTCGTGCCATTTCGCGCAGTTCAGGGTCTGTTTCGTTATGGAAGATGTTCTTTGCTTCCTCAAGGTCGGTTCGTGCCTTCTTATATTTTGCGGTTGAGGACAATACACGCTCTAACTCATGATACTCTCTATTGAGTCGAACATAACGAGTTTGGTCGGCTATGACAGCCGGGTCTGTTATCAATAGGCTTACCTCGTGAAACTTGGCTTCCAAGCCATCTATTTTATCTAAGATGTCCATGTGCTTACTTATTCATTGAACGCCACGCAGAAGCGGCTTGAAGTGTATTTTGGAGCAGGCTGACAATCGTCATCGGTCCTACTCCACCGGGAACGGGTGTAATGTAGGCGCAATGAGGTGCGACGCGGGCAAAATCAACATCCCCGACTAATCGGTAGCCTTTAGGTCTGGTGTTGTCCTCTATACGGTTGATTCCTACATCTACTACTATCGCTCCGTCGCGTACCATATCTTCGGTTAACAGATTAGGACAACCCGTTGCAACTATGATGATGTCTGCCATAAGGCACAAGTCTTTTAGATTGTGGGTGTGCGAATGGCAGAGTGTTACAGTAGCATTGCCTCTATCGTGCTTCTGCATAAGCAGTTGCGTCATAGGTTTTCCGACTATGTTTGAGCGTCCTATTACCACAACATGTTTGCCGTCAATTGGTATGTTATAGCGTGCAAGGAGTTCTCGAATACCTCGTGGCGTTGCAGATACGATGGAGGGTAATCCTTGTGATGTTCGTCCTACATTTTCAGGCGTCAGACCATCGACATCTTTTCGGTAATCGATAGCAGATGTGATGTGCAACTCGTTGATATGGTCGGGCAGTGGCAGTTGCACCAGGAAACCATCGATAGCAGGGTCATGGTTCAGGCGATTTATTTCTTGCAATAGTTCTGTTTCTGAGATAGTATCGTCGAGTGCTATTTGCTTGGCGATGATACCAACCTCTTCGCAGGCTTTGATTTTATTTCGAACATAGGTCTCGCTTGCAGGGTTATGCCCCACTATAACAATACCCAAATGAGGTGCGCGCAATCCTTGTGCGAGCATAGTATTTACTTCTTCACGCAGTTCTTGGCGTATTTGTTCCGCTATATATTTTCCGTTTAATAATATCATTTATTTTCGGCGCATCTGTTGTACCTTCCTCATCATTTTACTGGTTTGCTCAAACTGTTTCAAGAAGCGGTTTACCTCTACAATACTTGTTCCTGAGCCTTTTGCGATACGGTCTTTTCGAGATCCGTTTAGTAAAGAAGGGTTAGAGCGTTCGGCAGGTGTCATTGAACCAATGATTGCCTCAACAGGTTTGAAGGCATCATCAGAGACTTCGACACCTTTCAGCGCCTTGTCCATACCGGGTATCATACCCATAAGGTCCTTCATTGAACCCATCTTCTTTATTTGGTTGAGTTGTGCAAGAAAGTCGTTGAAATCGAATTGGTTTTTAGCAATACGCTTACTGATACGGCGAGCCTCCTCTTCATTGAATTGTTCTTGTGCTCGTTCTACCAAACTGACAACATCTCCCATACCAAGAATGCGGTCTGCCATACGCTTCGGATGAAATACATCGATTGCATCCATCTTCTCGCCTGTTCCTATGAATTTGATAGGTTTGTTGACGACGGAACGAATGGATAATGCTGCACCACCGCGCGCATCACCATCGAGTTTGGTTAGTACAACACCATCGAAATCTATACGGTCGTTAAATTCTTTGGCGGTGTTTACTGCGTCTTGACCCGTCATGGCGTCGACCACAAATAGCGTTTCCGATGGTTGAATAGCGTTTTTAATAGCAGCTATCTCTTGCATCATTTGCTCGTCTATTGCAAGGCGTCCTGCTGTATCGACGATGACTACATCGTAGCCGTATTTTCGTGCTTCTTGAATAGCATTCTGTGCCTTTTTTACAGGATTGCTCTCTGTTTCTTCGGTATAGACTTTAGCATTTATTTGTTCTCCCAAGATGCGCAGTTGTTCGATGGCTGCAGGTCGATAGACATCGCAAGCAACGAGCATAACCCGTTTCCCTTTCTTTGTTTGGAGGTAGTTGGCTAATTTTGAGGAGAAAGTAGTTTTACCTGAACCTTGCAGACCTGACATTAGTATGATAGCGGGCGTTCCTTTGAGGTTAATGTCAGTAGCCTCGCTTCCCATTAGTTCTGCCAGTTCATCATGGGTTATCTTAACCATTAGTTGTCCAGGTCGAACGGCAGTGATTACATTCTGTCCGAGTGCTTTCTCTTTTACCCTATCGGTGAACTGCTTTGCAGTCTTGTAGTTGACATCAGCTTCAAGTAGTGCTTTACGGATGTCTTTTACTGTTTCGGCTACATTGATTTCGGTGATTCGCCCTTCTCCTTTCAGTATTTTGAAAGAGCGCTCTAATCGTTCGGATAGATTATCAAACATAGAATATAATTATGCAGTTTTCTTTTGTTATTATTGGTTATGCGGTACATATATCGCAGCCGCACAACAGAGTTGCAAAGGTATGCAATTTTGGTGATACTTGCAAGGGGGTTCGTCAGACATTTGGAGATTTGAAGACTTTACGACTATGAAGTGAGGTTTATAGCATAGTATTGTATCAATCGTATTTCTATATTCTTTCGCTTATTTATGCTATTATGAGGCATAGTTTTTGTTTTGGGTACGGCAGATTTATTGACTATACATAAATAACTGTTCTATGACTGAAAAAGAGAAGATGTTGGCTGGATTAGAGTATGATGCCAATGATGCCGAACTACTTGCGGAGGTGTTTCATTGCAAGGAGGTTTGTCAGCGATATAATAATCTGCTTGCCAATGATGTTAGATCGCAGCGAGCAATGTTGTATGAGATGTTAGGTACTTGTCATGAAGATACATACATCAACCCTCCTTTCTATTGTGATTATGGCAAGCAGATACATGTTGGCAAGGGCTTTTTTGCGAACTTCCATTGGACTGTGCTTGACGAAGCGCCAGTTGTGATAGGTGATAATGCGTTTATTGGTCCGAATGTCTCATTTTACACTGCTTGTCATAGTACTAATCCCGTAGAACGCAACACGCGTCGTGAATGGGCGAAGCCTATTACTATTGGCGATAACTGTTGGATTGGCGGTTCTGTTACTGTCTTGCCCGGTGTACGGATAGGTAATAATTGTACTATTGGTGCAGGGTCGGTAGTAGTGCATGATATACCGGACAATAGTATTGCAGTAGGTAATCCGTGCAAAGTGATAAGGACTCTATAATTTTTCAACAAGATAACCCTCTCTAAATTAGTAGCAGAATAGAATATGGTGAGGCGATATTAACAATATATTGCTTGCCTGTCTCTTGTGTGTTTGGAAGAAAAGTCCTACCTTTGCATATACAAGTTTGCAGCAGGTGCAGACTATTTTTTCTATTTTACACTCTATGGTAAGTTATGGCAACAAGTACAGACAGTAGTCGCTCGACTCGTAAGAAACAGAACAAACAACCTATTATTGTAGTAGGAGAAAATGTATCGGGTAAATTGCCCCCTCAAGCAACCGAGTTGGAAAGAGCGGTGTTGGGAGCATTGATGCTTGAGAAAGAAGCGTACGGAGTTGTTGCGGACATGCTTTCTCCTGAGAGTTTTTATGAGCCGGCACATAATAAGATATATCGTGCGATACAAAATCTCTCTATTCGTGAATGCCCGATTGATATGCTTTCGGTGATAGAGCAATTGAAGCGGGATGGTAGTTTGGAGGATGTAGGTGGTGTGGTGTATATATCAGAGTTGACGAATAAAGTAGCGACCACTGCTCACTTGAAGTATCACGCACAGATTATCATGCAGAAAGCCATTGCGCGTGATTTGATTGCGTTGTCTTCCCGTATTATAGAGACTGCGTACGATGAAAGTGAAGATGTTGAAGATTTAATGCAGGAGGCAGAAGGAGGTATATTTGAGATTAGCCAGCACTCTATGAAGAGGGATGTTGTTCAGATAGACCCTGTTATTAGAGAGGCCTTTGAGCGTATGAAGAAGGCCAGTCAGAACAAGAATAACATGTCGGGTATCCCAAGTGGTTTCCATGCATTAGACAAGGTTACCTCTGGTTGGCAGAAGTCGGATCTGATAATCATCGCTGCTCGTCCTGCTATGGGTAAAACTGCGTTCGTACTGAGTATGGCGAAGAATATGGCTGTGCAATATAAAGTTCCTGTGGCTTTGTTTTCTTTGGAGATGTCGAATGTACAGTTGGTGAATCGTTTGATTATGAATGTATGTGAGATTGAGGGTGATAAGATCAAGAACGGTAAATTGTCATCGAAAGAATGGGACCAGTTAGAAACTCGCATCACGGAACTTATGGGTGCGCCAATTTATGTGGATGACACACCTTCGTTGTCGATTTTTGAGTTACGCAGCAAGGCTCGTAAGTTGGTGCGTGAACGCAAGGTGCAATGTATCATTATCGACTATTTGCAATTGATGAATGCATCGGGTATGAGTTTTGGTAGTCGTGAGCAAGAAATCAGTACTATTTCCCGTAGTTTGAAAGGGCTTGCCAAGGAGTTGGATATTCCTATCATTGCACTATCGCAGTTGAATCGTAATGTGGAGGGCCGTGTTGGTATTGACGGTAAACGTCCGCAGTTGAGTGATTTGCGTGAGTCTGGTGCTATTGAGCAGGATGCTGATATGGTTTGTTTTATTCACCGTCCGGAATATTACTTCAAGAGAGGTAGTGAGAACTACGATGAAAAAATGGTTGGAATGGCAGAGATTATCGTTGCCAAACACCGTAATGGTGAGACGAAGACCATTGTATTGCGATTCGACAATAATCGCGCCCGATTCCTTAATTCGAATGAAGGAACGACTTATGTGGATAATCCTGACGATAGTGTTTCGCTGCAGGAAGATGGTGCAGGGATGCAACAAAATTACCGTTCCATTCAAAGCAAGATGAATGATAGTATTTCCAATGGGGCAAACGATATGCTTGATGATGACAGGGATGTACTATAGCAGGTGTAAATTGTGACGGCTGGATATAGTCAGATTGACGAAACAGCATTGTACTACGCAAGAAATTTGCAGCAATCAATAAAAAGCATTACTTTTGCGTGCGAGTTATAAGACTCGGTTGAAGATATAATGGCAAAGAGACAAGCAAACAAGGAAGAAAAGTTGTGGGAGTTAAATCCTGTGTGGCATGCTTTAACCAATGAGGAAAAAGCGTTTGTTGACGAAAATAGCCATATCTATACTTTTCGCAAGAACGAAATTATACATCACGAAGGAGATACGCCTACCCATATGATGATGTTGGTTAGTGGTAAAGTTCGCGTATTTAAGGAGGGCGTAGGTAATCGCAACCAGATTATTAGAATGCTCAAGCCTTATGATTTTTTCGGTTATAGGGCAATGATTGCCGACGAGTGTTACAATACAAGTGTGAGTGCATGTGAGGTTTCGGATGTATATTTGGTGAAGAAAGAGGCCTTTATGAAGGTTATAAAAGAGAATAGCCAGTTCTGCTACTTGTTTATGATAGAGATGGCAAAAGATTTGGGTACGAGTGATACAAGGTCGGTCAATATAGCGCAGAAGCATATACGAGGTCGTTTGGCAGAAGCGTTGTTGTATCTTAAAAAGAACTATGGTTTTGACGAGGACGGAGCAACGATCAGTATGTATCTATCGCGCGACGATTTAGCAAATCTATCGAATATGACGACGAGCAATGCTATACGGACGCTTACTGCGTTTGCCAATGAAGGTGTAATCAGTATGGATGGTCGGAAGATAAAAGTTCTGAACTTGGACGAACTCATTCACATCAGCCGTTTAGGATAGTCTTTATGGATAAGAAAGACCCCCATCTTGATTCTTCACAGGATGTCGATTTGAGTGAAGAAGCATGTGTAGAGAGGCATTTGAATATGCGGCAACTTTATCATGCGCTTGTTTTACTGCGCAGTCTGATTGCCAAACATCCGCAAGAAGGTCGCTCTGACCGATACCACAGTATAGAGAGTAACTATCGTTTTCTTACTGATTATTTCCTTTCCGGCGGGGACGACCCACAACGAGATATTATTATCAATCAGTTGATTTTAGAAGCCTATAAGTTGCTTGATGAGATTGTGTTTGATAATAACAGGAACAAACCATCGAGGAAACTTCTTTTGCAGCATCTTCAAGAAAAGTACACGGGTTATTTCAGTCGTGGACGAGATACTTTTTACCACTTTTTGCTTATGCAAGATGTGAGTGCGCTCACTGCTGAATGGAATAGTCTTGTTGACAGGCATGATGGTGAGTCGTTGCATATGGCAGTATCCGCCCTTACTCTCAATATTCTGAGTGATTTTTCGGAACCTCTTTTTTTGTTTCTGCTTGAAAGCGTCGCCATTGACAATGCCGATATAGCAAATAAGGCGTTGGTGGGTTGCGTGTTGGTTATTCACCGATATGACAATCGTATCGCCTTCTTTCCTAAGATTATGGAGCGTTGGCAACTCATTGTTGACAATCCGATCCAGAGAGAACTTGTTATGCAGATTTGTATACATCTGCTCAGTACCACCTTGAGCAAACAAGTGGACAAGGCTATGCTCAGTCTGCAGAAAGATATCTCTTCGCAACAAGAAAACATTACTAAAGACGGCAAGACCTATCTTATCAACTTAAGTGATTTAGAGGAGGGGAATCCTGCGTGGAGTAAAGAACTGAATGAGATGGTTAGTAAGCACTCGGAAGTGATTATACACTTGCATCAAATGGGTGCCGATATTAATTATGCCAGCACACAGATGTTTATAAAACATCCCTTCTTTCAGACAGAAATAACGAACTGGTTTATTCCTTTCAGTATAGATAATCCGAATATCGGTATAGACTTTGAGTCAGCAAACGGCAAGTTGGTACTGAAACTTGTTTATGCCAATGCAGACGCTTGTTCGATAGACCAATATGCCACTTGTTTGACGATAGGTAGCCATATCGGTAATTTTTTGGAGAATATGCTACCAGAGGAGTTAGCCGATATGTCGGATGCTGATATTGCCATGCTTCGCAAGAACAAGAATGCTGCGAATGACATGGTATTGTATATTCATAACCTATTTCGCTTCTTCTGCCATAATCCTTGGGAGTATCGTAATGAGATGGCAAGTATTGCCGATGTGTGTCGGACGAAGATGTTATCTTCCTGTTTGGAAGGCAATTGGAATGATATAGGTGATTATTGTTTGGAACTTAAATTGTATTCAGAGGCAGAGGATGTGTTTTTGCGCCCCACCCTATCTCCTTCTATTCATTTGTGGCAGAAGATTGGTTATGCACAGCAGAAACAAGGGAAGTATGAGGCAGCACGAAAGATGTTTGAAAAGGTATTGACGCTACAGGATGATGACGAATGGACTTTACAGCACATAGCCATTTGTTGTATGAAAGACGAGTTGGAGGAAGAGGCGTTGGTTTATTATGACAGGCTCATTGCATTGAATCCTGATAAACTGAAATATACTTTCCTGAAAGCACAATGCCTTTCGACATTGGAAAGATATGATGATGCCTTGCAACTATTCTTCAAGTTGGATATGCTTGAGCCCGATGAAATAAGCCACAAGCGAGGTCTTGGCTGGTGTGCTTTGATGTTGGGGAAAGTTGATGTTGCGCTTCGTTATTCGGAAGAGGTAGCCCTATCGAAAGAGGCAACCTTGCGCGATTATATGAATTATGCGCATAGTCTGTTAGTTAACAAACGACGAGCAGAGGCTGTGAAATACTACAAGAAAAGTCAGTTGTTCAATGCCAAGTACATTGACAGTATCGGTTTGTACACTGATTTCAGCGAGGACACTGCTATTTTGATAGAAAAAGGACTTGTTACGCGAGAAGAACTATCGCTTCTTCTGGACTGCTTGTGCAGTAGTCCAAAGAAATAAATCTGCTTGTTTTTCCTTTCTTTTCAGGTTATTCAGTTACTCGGACATGGTTGAATGTTCGGGTTAGAAGTATGGATTTCGGTTGCGTGCGATGTGTGTGCTAAAATCCATTATGATAGCCGGTTTATTTGCTAATAAACCGGCTATCATTGTTTTTGTGTTTTTGGGAGGGTTTTCCTATAATCTTCCTATACTCATCCTATATTCGTCCTATATTCATCTTATATAGATTCAATATAAATCCTTTGTAACAGATAGTATTTACAGGACTTGACGAAAGGTTGTTTTGATGTTTCGGGAAGGAAAATGTATGCTTTGGGAGATGGAATATATTTCTATTGTTTAGCAATTCGCAAGGGAATTTTAACATTATTGTTATGGAATATGCTTGACAGGGTTAGAATGCTGCTATAGCGGGGGTTGCGACGGGTAGAGAGGGGACGAGGGATATGGTTTGAGATTGGTTTAGATTTCGACAGGCAGTGGATTGGAGATTTGCGTATATTGAAAACTATTTATACCTTTGTAGGGTTTAATTTGAATCAACAATATCCGTTCGGACTTATGAAAAAAATACCTTTTACATTTCGTACACTTATCTGTATTTCAGCACTTGGTACGCTACTTTCGTTGCCAGGTTGCCGTGCAGATATAGACTTGAATGACATTGACCCATCGGCACAGGTGCAATTAGGTTTGGCGTTGCCTATCGGGGAGATGAAAGTAACAATCAACGACTTTTTGAAGGGGGAACTGAAAGACCTCATCGGTGTAGAAGAGGATGGGCTGCTTTATTATGAGGACACCTTTAATATCAAGCGTGACTTCCACAACATTGATTTGACAAGGTATATCAGTAGTGTGAAGAAGCAATTTTTGATAGGTGATGCCCAACCGTCTTTGGTAGGACATAGTATTTCTGCAGGAACGCAGGTGGTGCTTGACTTCCCTCTAACGATGGAGTTGACGGATATAAACAGTGCGTTAGATGAAGAGCGGATAGACAGTATTTATATACGGGAGGCACGCTTCTCGACCTTATTGTCGGTAACAGACCTTGACCTACCCTACTCATCCATCAAGAAACTTGAGATTATCTTGAGTGATAATATCTCGCGTCCTGCAGGGAAGATTGTAGAGATTCCATTGACCAACGGAGGCTACAATGACAGTATTCATATTCTGATTGATGAGTTCACCATCAATCTGATGAAGGACAGGACACAGGAGCCGAGTAACAAGAATGTGCTGAGTTCAGTGGATTTCACATTCCGTTTCACTATTCAGCCTGAGAAAGACACCCCTATCAATGCCAAATCTTCGATTAACTACGATTTTAAGGTGCAGTTCCTTGATTACAACGCAATATGGGGTATATTCAAGCCGAGTAACTTGATGCATGATTGCGATACTATCGATTTATCGAAAGAGTGGGACGGTTGGGAGTCGATAGACAAGTTCAACCTAAAGTTGGCCGAGCCTCGTATAACGATTCATTCGACACAAGCACTTGGTTGCCCCTTGACGGCGAACTTGGACTACTTCTTCGTGTCATCGCAGAGGGATGATAAGATAGAGTTTGCGACATTCAACGGCAATCAGAAATATATTTGGGCTCTTCCGTTGTTTGTAGATCCAAGAACCAGCCCTATAGGCGAAACAGTGACGAACACCTTAGTATTGGATCACACAGAGTCGAATGGCCGGCTTGACAAGTTGTTCGAAATCCGTCCCGACATGATTGGGTACAAGTTCGAAATACTTATCAATCAGAGTTATTCATCGACGCTAAAACAACACCGCCTGACAAAGAACACGGATGTAGAGATAGAGGCCATTGCTCACTTGCCGTTCCTATTCAATCCGGGAGTGGAAGTTGCCTATTCCGACACCTTGAAGGACATTCATATCAATCAGTCGTCGATTGATTCGATTATTGATAATTCGAAGATAATAGACAGTTTGCATATCAATGAACTGAAGTTGGTATTGATGGCGACGAACTATATACCCTTCAATGTCAATGCGACCTTCCATTTCTATGATGAGAACGGCGAGGAGATACACTTCAATAATTTGTTGGAGGATGACAGTAACACGGTGAAAATTGCGGGTCCTACGAAGGTAGAGAACAGAGTAGTTATAGAGCCTGGAAAGACCAATGTGGTGATTCGAATAGACCAAGCAGAGTATGAAAAGTTGAAATCACTCTCCTATATTGTTTATGATTTGTTCTTAGGCGAGAACACGGTCAGCGTTCGCTTGTTGGATCGTTCGGAACTGCGCATCAAGATAGGATTGGCAGCCGATGTGAAGGCATTGCTTAACTTTGACTTTGATAAAAACCAGGAAGAATAACCCATAGGAGACAGAACAATGAGACACAACAGGCTACATAAAATTGCATTCGTTATCTTAAGTACATTCACTTTTGTCGGGATGCAGGCGCAACAAGTAAACACCTTGTATTTTTTGGAGAATAGTCCTATGCGGCACTACCTTAACCCAGCCTTGCAACCTATCAGCAAGGTGTATGTGAGTTTGCCTTTGATGGGTTATGTATCGGCATACGGGGGTAATTCTTCTCTAATGATGAAGGATATTATTTTCAAACAAGATGGGAAGACGATGTGGTTTTTGAACCCCGAAGCCGATCAGACATCCGTTCTGAACAAGTTGGGAACAGGTTTTGGGGCTCGTGCTGAAGCGCAGATAAACCTTTTGTCGTTCGGTTTTCAGGTTCAGGATGCAGGATACTTTCATTTTACTCTGAACGAGCGGATAGATGGCGGTGCGGTTGTGCCGAGAGGGCTGTTTGATTTCGCTTTGGGAGGCGGAATGAATGACTTGAGCGGCGGCATGAATACTTTCGATTTGCAGAAGTTAGGCGTTGATTTATCGGTCTATACCGAATTGGGATTGGGTTATTCTCATCAGATAAATGAAAAATGGAGCATAGGCGGTAAGTTGAAATTCCTGTACGGAACGGCTCATGTAGGAATGAAGAACCAATCTCTTGCGTTGAACGCATCTGCCGATTCGTGGAGTGTATCGGGGAACGGTGCTGTTATGGCGGCGGCGCCATTTGAGTTGCCGTCGAGTATTGATGCGGATACATTGGGGAATTATTCACCGGACTTCAATTTGCTATCGTTCCTTAAACCTCAAGGTTTTGGTGGGGCATTGGATTTTGGTATTACCTACAGGCCTCATGAGATGGTGCAGATAACGGCATCGGTGACAGATTTAGGCTTTATCCATTGGCACAAGGGGCGAAAATATAACTATGCAGTAAACGGGACCTACGATGGCGTTGGGGAACTTGCATACGGGGATTATGTAGATGATGAGGGAAACTTCAATTCGGAGCAGTTGATGGATACAGTTTCGGCACGGATTGAGAATGTATATAAGACGGCACTGACCACTGAGAGTGCTACCAATGGTTTCTCGAATATGTTATCGCCTCGTCTTAATGTAGGCATAGACGCAAACTTTTGGGATAACAGAGTTGGCGTAGGCATCTATTCCAGTACTAAATTTACACCGCAGAAGATATATGAAGAGGTTACATTGGGTGCGGCATTCCGTCCATTCCACTGGCTACAATTGGCGGCATCGTATTCGTTTATCAATGGGCGTGGAAGTAATATCGGTGCTGCATTGGGGATAGTTACATACGAGGGGATAGGTTTTACCCTCGTTGCGGATTATGTTCCGTGTTATTATGCGCATTACAACAAAGAGAGAGAGGATGGGAGTATGCAAGATATACCTATCCCATACAGAACACAAGGGGTGAATATAGCAGCGGGAATCAATATTGTTATCGGTCACAAACGAGACAAAGACAAAGATGGCGTACTCGACAAGTTTGACTTATGCCCTAATACTCCCCAAAAAGTGACTGTGGACGAATTCGGTTGTCCGATTGACACAGATGGAGACGGTGTACCTGACTATCTTGACGAGTGTCCGGACACCCCTACGGAGGCATACGGATTGGTTGACGAGAAAGGATGTCCAATTGATACAGATGGTGACGGAGTGCCTGATTATAGAGACCGTTGTCCACACACGCCGGAAGCGTCTTATGGTAAAGTAGATGAGAACGGGTGTTCTATTGACTCTGATGGGGATGGCGTGCCGGACTATCTTGACGAGTGTCCTGAAACGCCAGCGGCTGCGAAGGGCTATGTGGATGAAAAGGGATGCCTATTAGATACGGATAAAGATGGTATTCCTGACTATATAGACGAGTGTCCTGATACTCCCAAAGAGGCCATTGGATACATTGGCGAGACAGGTTGTCCGCTTGATACAGACGAAGACGGGGTTCCCGATTATCTTGACCAGTGTAATGATACCAAAGTGGAAGAGCGTGAGCATGTGAATGCACAAGGTTGCGTAGATGATACCGACGGAGACGGAGTTCCTGACTATTGTGATGAGTGCCCAACCGTAGCAGGCTCGAAAGAGAATAATGGTTGCCCTATAATTAAGAAAGAAATACATAGCCTACTGAAAAAGGCGATGCAAGGTATTCAGTTCGAAACAGGGAAGGCAAATATCAAAAAGGCGTCTTATCCTATACTAAATCAGATAGCACAGACCTTTATTGATAATCCGGAGTATCAAGTGGAGATACAGGGACATACAGATAATGTCGGTGATACCGAGTCAAATCAAGTACTCTCGGAGCATCGTGCCGCTGCCGTAAAAGACTACTTAGTCGGAGCGGGTGTAGAGCCCAGTAGGTTAATCTCGAAAGGATATGGCGACACTAAACCTATTGAGAGTAATGCTACGGCAAACGGACGCAGACTCAACCGTCGTGTGGAGTTTGTCATTTCCTATGAGGAAGTGACCACACAGGAGATTGCCACCGATTCGGATACATCTGCCATAGAAGCACTACAGAATGACTCCGTACAATGATAACAAATTACAACATTCATCACATGAAAATCAAGCATATCCTATCACTCACCCTTTTGCTTTGCCTTTGTGCGTGCAACAAGAGTTCAGAATCTCTCACAGCTTTGCAAAAAGTCATACTGTCCGACCCCATACAACCTATCTATCTGACAGGGGACTCCACGCATATCCGTTTGGCGGACTATGTACCCACCCTGTCTACAGCAGACTGGGACATAGCATACTTCGATATATGGGAGATGTGCGACTTAGATAAAGAAGTTGATTTGATATTGATGAAAGACGAGGGAAACTATGTCCCGACCTTTACACTGGGTAAAGACTACAAGGATTTTCTCAGCATCGTTGCATTGCCCGATTTGCCAACAAAGAGCGGGCTAATTTGTACCGGTTGCACGGATCATACCATCTCGTTTGCGTTCGAGGAAGAACCCAAGAACCCGCACTTCACAATCCTATGGCAGAATATTCTGTTGCAACTTCCTGACTTAAAGCAAACTGCAGAGGGGTATATTCTTACCATCCCAACCGACCATACGAAGAAAGGAGATAGTTTTATCCGTATCTATGCCGCAGACGATGCCTATCTCTACAATGCGCTACTCATTCCGTTACAAGACATGAAACCGTCAATTTGATAGGCTAAACCGAAAAAATCCTTCACAAATAACATATAAATACCACCACAATGGGATTATTCTCCTTATTCTCTAAAGAAAAGAAACAAACGCTTGACAATGGATTAGCCAAGACCAAAGAATCCGTTCTGCAGAAACTCTCACGCTCTATCGTGGGCAAATCCACTGTGGACGATGATGTACTCGATAACTTGGAGGAAGTACTTGTAACCTCCGATGTTGGGGTCGATACTACGCTTCGTATCATCGAACGAATACAAAAGAGAGTGGCAAAAGATAAGTATGTGAGTACCAGCGAACTCAATAAAATCCTGCAAGAAGAGATTACGGCACTGTTGCAGGAGAACAATAACGACAACACGCTCGATTTTTCCTCCCCCCTACCCTACAAACCTTATGTCATTATGGTGGTTGGAGTGAATGGCGTCGGAAAGACTACCACCATCGGTAAGTTGGCGTACCAATACAAGAATGCAGGAAAAAAGGTCTACTTGGGTGCTGCTGACACCTTCCGTGCTGCTGCTGTCGAACAACTGTGTATATGGGGTGAACGCATCGGTGTTCCGGTTATCAAACAGAGTATGGGAAGTGACCCTGCTTCTGTTGCCTACGATACTTTGCAGTCGGCACAAGCCAACAATGCCGATGTAGTATTGATTGATACGGCAGGGCGACTGCACAATAAGATCAACCTTATGAATGAGTTGACCAAAATAAAGAATGTCATGCAAAAGGTAGTACCCGATGCTCCTCACGAGGTAATGCTTGTCTTGGATGGAAGTACAGGACAGAATGCTTTTGAGCAGGCAAAACAATTCACTCAGGCAACACAAGTAACCTCTTTGGCTATCACCAAGTTAGATGGGACGGCAAAAGGAGGTGTCGTTATCGGTATATCTGACCAGTTCAAAATACCGGTTAAGTATATCGGATTAGGAGAGCGTATGACCGACTTGCAACTATTTCAAAAAGAAGAGTTTGTCGCCTCGCTACTCGGAAACATCCTCGATAAATAAGGCATAAAAAATGAACCGATACTAACCCCTTATCGTATCGGTTCACCCCAATTACATAATCCACATCAATCCATTTCAACTGAGCCACTGGGCGGACTCGAACCGCCGACCCACGCATTACGAATGCGTTGCTCTACCAACTGAGCCACAGTGGCAACGGCATAAAAAAAGAGAACAACCTCCTTTAAGCGACTGCAAAGGTAACACTATTTTCATTTACTACAAACAATCAAGACGGTTTTTTTGACCTAAACTTGCGCAACAACAATGAAAAAAATACAAAAACTACTCTTATTGCTCTATTTTCTAACCTGTTCCATCCTTTCTGGGGCAAAGGAAAGTACTGCCATCTACCGCACACAGACCTACAAACAAGATATTGCCTCACTTCGTCTTCGCTTCCAAGATGCGTCAAATCTCGAACGCCCAATACTCCAACTCAATTCAGAAGAGGTTCTGGAGATTTCCTTCGACCAACTGTCCCACAATCTGCACCAATACGCATACACCCTACTCCATCTCAATGCCGACTGGACGCCGTCTTCCTTGTCCTCAACCGACTACCTGCAAGGATTTACCACCCTCGACATTACCGACTATCAAACATCTGTCAACACCCAACAACTCTATACGCATTACCGGTTTGAGTTCCCCAATGACGACATGAGACCCAAACTATCAGGCAATTATGCCATCATCATCTACGAAGACAACGACCCTCAAAACATCATCGCCACAGTATGCTTCTCCATTGTGGACCCCAAAGTACACACAACAACCACCCTGCGAGGCAACACCAATGTTGAACTATATGGCCGCTATCAGCAACTCGATATCGAACTCTACACCGACAACATCACATGGACACAAACATCTGATTTTCTGCTTGTCGTACAGCAAAATAATCGCTGGGACAATCTTGTCTATAACCCAAAGCCTACCTATGTAGAAGCCAATCGATTGAGATTTATCAACCATCAGGACCTAATCTTCGAGGGAGGTAACGAGTATCGCTATTTTGACATCGCCTCTACATATTATATGGGCAATAATGTCGATAAGATTGAGTTCGACCACAACTACTATCACGCCTTCCTTTTCCCCTCCGAGAACAATGCCGATGCTGCCTACTCTGCGCAATACGACTCCAATGGGCAGTTCGTTATAAATGCTGAAAGGACCGATTACGACGACACAGATGCCGACTATATGTGGGTGCATTTCTTCCTGCCGCAACCGCTACCCTTCATCAATGGCGAGGTCTATGTTGGCGGCGACCTGTTCTTCAACATCTTCTCGCAGCGCAACAAAATGCAGTACGACCGGACACATCGTTGTTACACCCTCAGTTGCTATCTCAAACAAGGCGGCTACGATTTCCAATACTGGTTCCTTCCATATAATACGCACAAAGCCACCACTTTACCCATCGAAGGCAGCCACTATGAGACCCACAACGAATACACCATCTATGTCTATTATCACCCCTTCGGCGCACTCTACGACCAACTGATTAGCGTGCAGCGACTCTGACCTATCATCCTTACAATCAGTACGCTGCATTATCCGCTCTCCTGATACGCCAACAACAATACTAATGGCACGAATTTACCATCGTACTATATTCTTCTTTCGTGTAAAGAATGTTAGATATTAAAATGGATTTGCTAAATAATAGCAATATGCTACAGACCGCAAAGAACGCTCTTTGTGTCTGAATAGCACAAAACTACCCTCTCCGAAGCCCCTTATATACTATATATTACAAAGGATTTATATAGGACGAATATAGGATGAATATAAGACGAATATAGGAAGAACATAGGAAGAGCATAGGAGCGATATACTTTCTCCCTATTTCCGAGAACAAATGTACCTTCCTTGTATCTAAATAATTCTATAAATTTCTATCCCCTACTCTAATCGTTTATTTTCATTCCGTATCACTCCTCCTCACGATACTACTTCACAATACCTCTCTCCAAGTATTCTGCAAGGTTAGTCCGTGCCTGCTCAGCCGCATGATCTGCTGCGACTTTTCGTATGTCAGAGCGTACCATTAAATGTACTAATTCTTCAAACGAGGTCTTATTAGGATTCCAACCTAATTCGTTCTTCGCTTTAGTAGGGTCACCTAAAAGGTTAACTACATCAGTTGGACGATAGAAATCTTTTGATACAGCAACCAAGATCTTACCAATTAGGTGCGAAGGACCTGCCACACAAATACCTTTCTCATCAATTCCTTCTCCCTCGAAGTGCAATGTAATACCCGCCTCACGGAATGCCATGTCACAGAACTCACGCACCGAGTGTTGCACGCCCGTTGCTATGACAAAGTCTTCGGGTGTGTCGTGCTGCAGAATCAGCCACATACATTCCACATAGTCTTTTGCATACCCCCAGTCGCGTAGCGAAGATAAATTGCCCAGGTAGAGACAGTCTTGTTTGCCTTGCGCAATACGAGCCGCTGCAAGCGTAATCTTGCGTGTAACAAAAGTCTCCCCTCGCCGTTCAGACTCGTGGTTGAATAGAATGCCGGAGCAGCAGAACATATTGTATGCCTCACGGTACTCCCGAACCATCCAGTAGCCATAGAGTTTCGCCACAGCGTAAGGCGAATAGGGATGAAAAGGTGTATTCTCGTTCTGAGGCACCTGCTCCACCTTGCCGTATAGTTCGGATGTAGAGGCTTGATAGATACGGCATGTATCGGTCAGCCCGCATGCACGCACCGCCTCCAGTATACGCAGCACACCCGTTGCGTCTATGTTAGCCGTATATTCCGGTGAGTCGAAACTGACTTGTACATGCGATTGTGCAGCAAGGTTGTATATCTCATCGGGGCGTACCTTGCTAACCACTTGTATCAAGCCCATCGAATCGGACATATCCCCATAGTGAAGATGAAAATGAGGCTTACCTTCGAGGTGAGCAATTCGTTCCCGATAATCGACGGAACTACGGCGTATGATACCATGTACATCATAGCCTTTCTCCAAAAGAAACTCACTGAGGTAGGAACCATCTTGTCCCGTTACTCCTGTTATCAATACTGTTTTCATATTCTATGCTTTTTGTTTGTGGCTCGCTTGCGCAAGCATTAGTGACTTTATGTTTATTGGCTTCGTATTAATGACTAAGCGTTGGTAACTATGTGTTTTTGACTGCGTGTTAATGACTTTGCGTTTATTATAGCAGGTATTTTGTGTTTATTGTAGCAGGTATTCATACACATTCATTACCTGAATGCCATTGTCTAATGCGTGGGCGGGGATGTTGTCCGTTGTTAGTATCATTTTCCGGAACGAGTCGTTCACCTGCTGCAACGAGCGTTGCTCTTGCTGCCATTTCTCTTCGTTCGCCAGCGTATAAGCCGACTGAATATACACCCGCTCATTGCCCCTGTTGCAGACAAAGTCCACCTCGTAGGTTGTGCGCTGCAACTTACTCTCTGCATTTCGTATCACAGTCGAGATATTTCCCACATCGACTAAATAGCCCTGTTCCTGCAGGTAGTTGTATAGTATATTCTCCATTGCGTGCGGTGGTTCTACCTGCCGAAAGCCTAACAGGGCATTGCGCAGCCCCATGTCAGAGAAATAGTATTTGTACGGAGAATCGATATACTTGCGCCCCTTGATGTCGTAGCGTGTAGCACGAGAAATAAGGAATGCGTCTATAAAATAATCAATATACAACTTGACTGTACTATGTGATATATCCGATTTCTTTTCGCTTTTGAAAGTATTCGATAGTTTGTGCGGGTTGGTCAATGCGCCAATGTTCGAGGCTAAAAGCACCAACAACTCCTCTAAATCGCTATCGTTCTTTACTTGGTTACGACTCATAATGTCGCTCAGGTAAGTTTCCTTCAGCAGGTCTTGCAGTATCTCTGCTTTTCGTTGAGCACTATCCGCCAATACCACCATTGGTAATCCGCCATAGTACATATAGTCCCGCCAGAGCGTCAGCACATCCGTATTTGATACTTCGTGTATCTCCTTGAAACTAAGCGGATAGAGGTGTACTTGTGTACCACGCCCACGGAACTCTGTAACCACATCCGACGACAAGAAGCGTGCATTGCTCCCCGTAACATACACATCTACATTAGGTATATGCAAAAAGCCGTTCAGCACATCTACAAAGTCTTCCAATAGTTGTACCTCATCAATTAAGATATAGTAGTGCTCTGTAGCAGACTGTATCTTGTCTTGCACAAATCGGAAGAGCGTATCTGCCTTGCGCAAGTGCTTGTTGGCGAACGAATCCAAAGGTATGCCAATAATATGGTCTTCAAGTACCCCCTCTTGCAACAGGCGTTGACGGAATAGAGAGAACAGCAGATAGGACTTACCCACACGCCGAAGTCCGGTAACTATCTTTACCAATCCATTCCGCTGCAGCGACAAGAGTTGCTGCACATATTTCTCTCTTGGATAAATGTTCATCTTTCGTTTCTATTATCAAGAATTGTAGAATTCTACACTTTTTGTCAATGCAGATACAATTCTTGTAACAAAAAGTATGCCGTTTCTTTACTTTTCGTTCGTGGCTCGCTTGCGCAAGCATTTGTGGCTGCGTGTCTTTGACTTGCGGGTTAATGGCTGAGTGTTAGTGACTTTGTGTTTAGGGATTTGCTGTTACCGGTTGTTACGTTGCTTGTCTAAATCATTCCCCGCCCGGCAAGTTTGAACCAGTTCCATGCTATGGCTGCGATGACCATCACGATACACCAATAGTTAAACCATCGTTTATATTTTGGACTGCGCATATACGATAGGGCGTATGCGGCAAACATCATTGCAAAAGGTATAGTAGGTAAGTGGAACCGCTCCGACTGCGCAAAGTTAGAAAACACCAAGACTATCAAATACCCGCAAATAATCGAAATGGGCAACACATACTTTCGCCAATCGCCGCTAAATAGCAATATAAACAACGCCAATATCGTAAAGAACGAGGTAATGTTCTTCACATAGTTACCGCCATGTATCATCTTTTGGTTTTCTTGCCCGGGTGTTTCCGTCATGGTTGGGAAAGGAATCGTGAATATCATCGGTGCAAATACGGCTGCACCGGCATACTTGGCAAAACTCTGGTTCTGCCCGTGCGTTCCCTCCTGACTTGCCCGCCATTCCATATTCGCTTTTTGGTTAGAGCCTCCCTCTTCCCATGTTTGGTACACATCATCGCCAATGCCACTCTTGCCCATTAAGATTACTCCGACAAAAAGTGCGGCAATCAACATCAGCAATATACGCTTTCCCCATGATACGACTCGAGTGGAACTCAATAGTAATGCCGTAAACAGCGACAAAATCAGCACTGCACCCAATACAGTACGGAAAGTAAAGACCGCCCCTGCTATCAACATCAATATACATGCAGGACCAATCGTTATCTTTCCACGCCGCATAATATAATCCGCTCGTTCAGCAAACAGCACTGCAAGGAATGTCATCTCGGTCTCTTTGAGGTGAATGCCACAATAGTAGATGAGGTTAGGCATCAGCAGGCATATGATTCCTGCAATGCGTCCCACACTCTCACCAAAGTTACGAGTGGTAAGCCGATATATCAAGACTACTGTCAGCGAACTCCACAAAGCATTAAGGATTCGCACCACAAGAACAGAGTCAAATGTAAACAGATAGACAAACGACAGATAGGTTGGAAAACCCGTATCGCTCAATGCCACATGACTACCATAAGCATGGTCTAATATCTCGGGGATATTGAAGTTACCATTTCGCATCGCACCCGCCATATCTTTCGCTGCCAAGTGGTATATCCATGCATCGGCCGTCCCCATCTCAAAGGGTTTTCCCGTCATTAGTATGTAGAAAACATACGAGAACAGTACATATACTATTCGAACCGAGAACGCAGTCCAAAAGAGTTGCTTAACGAAAGCCTTAGGCGACCAAAAAGCACGCTGTCTCGTCAAGATATTGGCATAGTAGAAGAAACCGCAGACTTCTGCAATACCGAACAACCACCAATACCATGTCAATGCGTAGCGCATATATAACACATTGCAAGCAAGCAATGCTATCAGATACGCTACCATCGCCCGATTCGTTATCGTACGGGGAATATAATTGAGAGGAGGAGAGACTATTGATGAGTGTTGAGACATTACAGATTCATTGAAATTACCGCACAAAGGTACTTATTTACTCCGACACCGACAAATAGACATAATATCATAGTAATCGTTCGACAGGAACAAAACACTATTATAATATCCTAATTGTTTTCTGCAATCCGTTGTGCTTAACCGTTTGCAGAAACGATGTGACATAAAGCATTCCCTTGATACCGACAATATGCTGTAGCCTCTTTATCCGCAAACTTTTAGTAGCATTAGCATATCGCAACAAATACGATAAATTGATTATGCGTTGTTTGAGTTGTGGTCTATCAGCAGCCGGTATTTGTAAATAGTGATATACTAAAGAAACATATAGTGTCGCATAGTACCCCAAAAAAACATTGGCTTTTGATGTCTGCTGTTTTCTCCAATAGTCGCCCCATTTCTCTAAAATAGAGCAGAAATCTTCTGCATTGCGCTTGCCAAAAGTAGTTGTAATGGAATTGGGGCGTTCTCGATAGAGATAGAGGGACTCATTGCAATAGGTCATTTTTTTGATGTGTGGCAATAATCGAGAAGTCCAATCCATATCCTCTCCTAACAAGCCTTTAGTAAATACAACACCGTTTTCGCGAAGTACTGCCGTACGGATTAACTTGCTCCATGCACTAACTGGATAATGCTGTTTTTTATATAGATTCTCAAAAGTTTCTATCGCATCTTCTACGAAATCAGTTTCTTTGAATTTATAAACCGGTTCTTTGGGTAAATAGGCATCATCAATAAACCGATTTTGTGTTAGCAGTACCATATCTGCATTATTCCTGCTTGTACACGCCACCGCTTTCTCCACAAAGTCGCTCGATGCCCATATATCATCCGAATCCAAATACAGAAGATACTCACCTACAGCATATTCAGTCCCCACATTTCGAGCCTCAGATAAGCCGCCATTGACTTTATGAATTACCTCTATGCGTGAATCTTTACGAATGTATGCATCGCATATCTCGCTTGAACTATCTGTGGAGCCATCATCCACCAAGATTATCTGCAGGTCTTGATAGGTCTGAGATAATACTTGATCGATGCATTGATGCAGATAGGGCTCTACATTGTAGACAGGTATTACAACACTGATTTTCACTCCTTATTTAGATTCTAAATGTCCTACTAAATCTGTTTTTCCGTGCTTGATGATATGTGCCGGCATCCCGGCTAAAGTTGCTCCCCGTTCATAGCATGATTTGGTTACCACTGCTCCTGCTGCTATTGTAACATCATCAGCAATATAGATATCTCCTATCACTTTTGCTCCAACTCCAAGACGAACATTATCGCCCAATGTTGGTGTATCATTTCCATGACTGCGTCCTATACAATTATCTCCGTGTAATTGACAGTGTTTTCCAATGTTACCGTCCACCACTATATTGCCAATATGATAAATAGTCAATCCCTTATCAAATGCATTCGGTCCGAATATCAACCCCAATCTACACCCCAAAACATTTACCCGCCTGCGCCAATATATACTCATTAACTTATTGAACAAAGAACGATGCTGAACAGACAGCACTTTATAGTAACCGCAATGGCGTAAAGCATAGACAAACCGCCATATCTGGTATTGTTCCGTTTTTTTCAGCCATTGCATAAAGCGATATTTACGGTTTTCACTGAGGTAAATCTTTTTTTCCTCCTCTATCGCTTCTTGCAATCCTTGTTTGGTTGCATTGAACATAGTATGTCCTCCTTCTACTTATAATAATTATTTTTCGCCACAACCGCAAGAAACTCATCATAATAGCCCCGCCATATAAGAAGGTATATATGTTATGCCATCTGTTTGTTCGACATCATTGGTATGCACTACAAATGTCTCACCTATCTGTTGTTCCAGTCAAGCAGTTGCGAGTATATCTTCCGTTTCATAATACAAGAAATTCACTTTTTCAAGACTTTCAAAATGTTAGAATTTTACATTTTCAAGACTTTTTGCTCTGCAAAGATACTACAAATACGGCATGTATGCAAAAAGTAAAGAGTTTTTCCCTATCAAAATAGATACATCCTATACATAATACATCCATGCTCTTTTTGATCAAAGTGCGAACGGACAAACTGGTACGCCCCCCCCCTATTCGCGCCTTATCCGGCTCCAATGTCGTTATCGCATGCGCCAAAGCCTTCGCATCTTCTGTAGGCACCAACAAACCTGTGTTACCGTCGTGTATTATTTCAGGGATTCCCCCTACATGTGTACCTATCAATGGCAGATGTGCCATAGCAGCTTCTAATAGCACCGAGCCTAACCCTTCGGAGCGGGAGGGATGCACATAGATATCTGCCATCGGGAGGATATCCTGCACATCGGAGCGTCGTCCTAACCAGCGCACATTATCCGCAATACCGAGTTGCTCCGCCATAGTGTGCAACGAGTCTGCATATTGCCTTTGCTCTGCGGTATCGCTGCGCAAGCCCCCTATATGTACAAAGAGCCACTCTTGTCCTTGTTGCTTCAACTGAGCAACCGCCTGCAAGATGATATCGATACCCTTGATAGGTTCTATGGCGGATACATTGGTCAGCACCTTTGCGTTGGCAGGTATATGCAACAGTTCCCGTGCCTCACTGCGCGTGTAGCGGGGTTCCACCATCTGTGTACCGATATAGAGAGTCTGCACATTACGGCAATGTCCATAACTCCACAACCGATACTGCTGATGTATCGCCTCGGAGATACAGAACACCTGTCTGCTCCAGCAAGTCAGTAGCCAATAGTACAGCCCCAACACCATGCGTTTGATGTATCCTTTCGATTGGATATACTGCTGCACATCGTCCCCAAGCAGCGAGTGCTCGTGGGTGAAATGCTTAACGCCCAACACCTTCGAGAGTAAAGCGGTGTATATCTTGGCTACCTGTATGAAATGCGTATCCACTACCCGAGGGTGATACTTCCGATACAGATGCCATATATCCACCAGCATCTTCTTTTTGTTGCTGCGGATGACCTCCACTACTCCGCCTGCCTGTTCTATGTCGGCTTGCAACGCTGGCATAGCCTCCATGCTGTCGCAATAGACGCACACCACACGATTACCGTCTTCCGATGCCTGACGTGCCAGTGCCACCATCAAGTGGTCTAATCCAGAATACACCCGAGGACGATAAAGCAGAAACTCAAGTATATAGTTCATAATCATCTGAATATAGGAGTATTACGCCAATCCCATCCCCATATCTTAGCATGCTCCTGACTGCCATCCATCACCGCCACATAGTGTCCTTGATATGTCGCTACGTTGTATGTGTGCATTCCATTTGCGTTCCAGCCTATATGCGACAAGGCTATTAAAGGGACAGTATCTGTCTTCACATCGCGATATTGAGTAGAAGACAACGTGTCAATACGGAAAGTAGCCGTACTTGAGCCATACCCTTCGTTATGCTCCTGCAGAAATAGATATGGATGTCCTTCGTATTCTAACACTCGCCCCGCCAGACGTGTATGATTATTCCACTCGGTGCGTATTGGAGAGCATGGATGCTCAGTATAAGTACCCGTCAGAGAATCAGCGGTATAAAGGGCAAAGCGGTCCTCCCGGTCTTCGCTCACAAATAGATAGCAGATGGAGTCCTGAATATACAACATCGGGTCGCAGTACAGATAGTCGTCACGCAACACTTTACATAGTTCCCAATGCATAGGGAAGTCGGTACTCTTATATAGCCGCAGTTGCCGTGCATCCCCTGCAGAAGGAAGCATGTACCATTCTCCATTATACCGGAACACATTGGGGAAAGAGAGATGGAATGGTTCATCAAGGGCTATTCCCAAGAATGTCCACGAGAAACCTCCGTCTAATGACCTCAATACCCCAACATCCCCCCAAGTGGAATTCATTTGCGTGGGGAAATGTTCGTAGAAGATATAGAGTGTATCGTTACTATTCACGATAAATGGGTCTGCCATGAACTTACATAGTGGATGTGTATGTGTCAACTCCCAATCAATAGCCTGTACATTATCCATATTGACCGATAGTGGATTATCGGTGTGATAAACACCAATGGTGTAGAATGCCCCCGCTTTGTGCCTATAGAGAAATGGGATGGTGGTATGTCGTGTCACGATAAGCCCTACATAAACTACACATAACAGTAGCACAATACCAAGTATCATACCTATTTCCTTATGTCTTGCTTTCATATTTGTATGCTTTCCAGTAACCTTTTATATTCCTCTTTATCTATTGCAGATGTATCTTCATGTGTAACAGCCTTTAACATAAACTCCGTATCTGTGTTTGATACATAACGAAAATCAATAATTATGGGGGGGGTGTTAATAGATTTATAATAATCATAGTACTTAAAGTCATTCCCATTAATATCATCGGAGAACTTAGCCCACAGGGTTGGTATACCATACGCCTCAGCGATGATGAGTCCATGTAGCGACGACGACACCACGCACTCGCACGAGCAGAGGTCGTCTATCCATTGCCGCCAATAACGCTCTATACTCGTCCGAAAACCACGAGTACGCGGCAGCAGTATGTCAATACAATGCACATCGGGGTTCTCTGCAAGACGCTGCACAATGGTATTATCTTTATCCACATAGTGCGGAATAAGTCCAATCTTATACTTCTTAGCAGAATGAGCAGGTGTATATAATAGCGGTAGCAACATAGCAGGGTCGCCATACACAGCAGGGCAATCGAAACCTTGCGACAAGAGGATATCACGCGTCAATGGTCCTCGTACACTCACTATCTTCTGCGGTACACCTTTGGCTCTTTGGTCTGCTGACACTGCTCCTGCACCACATACCACCGAGTGTTCGTCCACATCGCCTAATGTTGAACCCACCATCTGTATGTTCGTACCTCGTGCATACTGCCGCACAAAGACAAAACGCTTCGGCAGCAGTCGTCCACCATTGATACCCAACAACTGCGGCAGCCACAACCCTAAGGCATCTCCATAGTTGCGATTGGTGGTGTATTGCCCCGTATAGACATAACGATGCACATACCCCCGCAATGCATTGCAGAGTTTGACAGCGAAGAAGGCGATATTGCGAAAAGACAGACCCATTATTTATGCCGATGTATTATTCTCGATACCCAATTCTCAAAACGATAGTACGCCTTGCCGATACAATAGGGAGTCTTATAGTACAACCAAAAGCGGAAAGGTATTATCCGATAGTCCAAGTCTTTAGTCAGTGCATAGACACTCCTATCGTTTTCCTCAAAAAGATAGGTCCGCAATCCCAATGCTCTCCACGTATCATAATAGCGACGTAGTTCCTTGTCTTTTTCGCGATAGGTGGTATATTTCTCAGGATAGTACTCAATACGACTCTCCATGGGGATATGCTTCTTCTCGCATGCCCTATTCTCTGCATCCTGACGATAGTAACCCAAGATAGTAGAATTAAACGCCACCGGATAATTGGCAATGATACGCCACGCCACATCCAAGTCTTCGCCATAGCGTATGCGTTCATCGTATAGCTCTATCGTATCAAACACTGACCGACGACACACACACACACACACAAAAAAAATGTTGGAGCATTTCTTTTGTGTCCAGTAGTTTGTAATATACCCACGATATGGTGACGGCTTATGCGGTATAGCAATCTTCTTATCCCCCACAAGATACCCCCACCCTATGCTCCACATAGCAGCATCGGGGAAATCTGTTATCATGCGCACCTGTTCCTCCAAATAGGTCGGCTCCCAATAGTCGTCTGCATCAAGAAACGCCAAATAGTCATATTGCGCCTCCCGTATTCCCCTGTTGCGGGCAGACGAGACACCTCCGTTAGACTTGGATATAAGTCGTAAGCGAGGGTCAGAGTAAGCACGCACGACCTCCGCACTGCCATCGGTAGAGCCATCGTCTATCACAAGCACTTCAAAGTCTGTATAGGTCTGCGCCAATACGCAGTCCAATGTTTTCGGCACCGACTGTGCTTTGTTGTAGAGCGGTATGATAACAGATAGTTTTATTCTTTCAAGCATAGTCTAAACAATTTTTCTGTCCAATACGAGGCAACGAGTATCGCCACCGATATAAGTAGCACAAGCGTATCCACGCTTGCGGTTTGGCAGATAGGCGGCGCCGTATGTATGTATGCATGCCAACGGAATGATGCGAAGAAACATAAAATGTATTAAATAGATGCCCATCGTTGCCTGCCCCATAGTGTCAATCTTCTTTCTTTTCAGAAAGTTGCTTGATAGCACGGTCAAAATCGCTCTCTAAGGTGCGCATCTCCCGTTCTCGGTATATTTCAAACTCACGCGTGGCTTTGTCTATCGCCTCTTGATGGCTGATACTGCCATTTCCCTCCAGCAGTTTGCGTTGATTGGCAATGATTTGGTTGTCCAAGGCTGCTATCCAATCCGCCATACGCATTTCTCGCTGTTCCAAATCCTGCAATTCGGCGAAGTCCAAAAATTGCGACACTAGCAGATTGAGGCGGGTGAGTTCTATCTCGGTCAAGTAATTCTTGGCGACCTTCACATCATCGCGTGTAATATAGTCGCCACGGAAATTGGTCATACCTACCATAGGTTTCTGGTTGTCCACACGCTGATAAATCACTTCAGCCGCAGTATGTTCGTGAACGGCATAGTGCAACTTGTTCTGCACGGTGGCAAAGAAATGGCGGGTCATATCCGAGCGTGGGTCGTAGTCAATAGATGTGGCATAAATATCCGTCACCTGCTGATAGAAATTGCGTTCCGAAGAACGAATATCCCGTATGCGTTGCAGCAACTCACGGAAATAGCGGTTGCCCCCGTTCTTCAGTCGCTCATCGTCCAGCACAAAGCCTTTTTGTATATATTCATGCAACCGCTCTGTCGCCCAACGGCGGAAACGGGTTGCTACCGGCGATTGCACACGATATCCGATAGCGATAAGCATATCCAAATTGTAGTGGTCTATGTTGCGCTGCACATGGCGGTTACCCTCTTGGCGAACTAATAAGAATTTCTTATAAGTTCGATTTTCCTCCAATTCTTGGGTGGCATAGACATTACGAATATGCATCGAGACATTCTCTTGTGTCGTATCGTACAAGTCTGCAATCTGACTTTGTGTAAGCCAAACATCGTTCTCCGCAAAGCGCACAGACACGCGTGTTACGCCGTTGTCGTCTTGATAAATGAGAATGTTATTTTCCGTATCCATATTCCCTGCTATTTGCTACTGCAAAGATACTGCTTTTCTACGATATATGCAAATAGATACCAATTATATGCGGTTAAAGGCAGCCCAAACGGGCAACTCTTTTTTTACCAACTTCATGTTTATGACGGCAGCCTCTTACGCACATACCGCCGCACATGTTTTACGAAACCAATGCAATGGTACATTTTCTCTATCACCACTCGCTCAATAGCACACCGCGTCTGCGCATAGTGTGTCGGTTGATAGGGCGGCAGTTGCTGTACATTGTGGGCATATTCTATCACTCTGTTAATACGCTCGGTATGATACGGGTCTTTGTTATACTCACGCGAGTACCAAGTGTGCAGCACCAACGGCGCATTATCCTGATTATAGAGCAGCGTCGAGAGTCCATCTTCCTTCCATGTCTCCGCCCGCAGATACAATGTCCGTTGCGTACCACATAGCCAAAGGAAGAAAGCATAGTACGGCTCGAAATGGTCATCATCGACATCCGCATAACTCCTATCTACTAACTGCCAAGGGAAAGATGCCTCCATTTGCGCTTTATGTGCCTCATAATTAAACAGTTTGACTGCCGATTTTACCCCCCCCATTTGTATTTATTAATATTCTGTCTCAATAATCTAACATTGAATACCGAAAAGAATGGATTGATAACAAACGGGTTATGCCCTCTGCAAGCCACACCACCATCGGGCATACCGCATACGGCTATATCGTTTTCGTTCATATAATCCATCAGCGAGTGCAGGGCGTTTTTATTGAGCAGGAAAGCGTCCTCGTCAATATTCACCACAAAATCCGCCTTACTTTGCAAACACGAGTAGAGGTAACCATCTGCGGAAGTGAATAGCAACCGGCGATGCCGCACAGGCTCATCACAACACGACATCGCCGCTGTGTAGAGCAGATAGTTCATCGAACGAGTGCAATATTCGTAGGTGTAGTTCATCCTTTATATTGTTTAGTGCCTACAGTGAGGGCTTTGATGTATTCTTTGGGTGTATGG
>CAVEFV010000002.1:0-75788 GCA_963615025.1 Firmicutes bacterium CAG:95
ACAAATGCCATAGGGATATTGATTAAGAATGGCGCCAATGGCGGCACTTTTGCACAACGAGATATTGCATTCAAATTCGCAAGTTGGGTGTCGGCTGAATTTGAACTATACCTAATCAAGGAATTCCAACGATTAAAAGAAAAGGAGCAAAAAGTACTCGGTTGGACAGCAAAAAGGGAATTAAGCAAAATCAACTATCGCATACATACTGATGCAATTAAAGAACATCTTATTCCCAAAAGGATATCACCCCAACAAACCTCTATTATTTATGCGAACGAAGCCGATGTGTTAAATATAGCCATGTTTGGGATAACAGCAAAAGAGTGGCGAGAACAGAACCCGGACAAGAAAGGAAATGTCCGAGATTATGCTACTATGAACCAACTTATTTGTCTATCAAACATGGAAAGTCTGAATGCTATTCTCATACAAGAAGGATTGTCTCAAGCAGATAGATTGCTCAAACTAAATGAGATTGCCATTCACCAGATGCAAGTACTTGAGCAAGTGGAAAATCGGGAACTACTCAAATAACAATTCTTGATAAGGATACAATTGTCTGTAAAAACAGAAAATGATACATAAGATATCAATTTGAATCGTTGCAAAAGGTCAATTTGTATTGTATCCTTGCCGTAGTTTTTGAGCAAAAGACAATAGTTCGCAAGCCAAAAAATCAGAAAACAATAGAAATAATCAATAGCATCAATAATATGATTAACAAGAATTTCTGCATGAGTTCATATCTTGCTTTTCGATATATCGAGCGAGATGACATGGATTTTTATGAGGGACTACATCATCAAAATATTCCCCAACCATCGGATGATAAGTTAACCTATATTCACACCGCAGCAGATATTGATACTGCTATACGGAAAGTGTTCGACTCTCTCAAAGGAGAGAAATTAGGAATATGTTTGTCAGGAGGTATGGACTCTGCCATTTTAGCATCTTACATGCATGGGTGCGATGCATATACCTTCCGGTTTTTAGGAGGGGAATACCAAAAAGAAGAATTGGCAAGAGCCGAATACTATGCAGACTACTACGGATTGACATTGCACTATGTGGACATTGATTGGAACACAGTAGAGCAATATCTCACCATTGTCATGCGGGCAAAAAACGCACCTGTACATTCTATAGAGCCGCAACTCTATCAAGCAGCCATTCAAGCAAAAGCAGATGGCATTACACGCTTGATAGTGGGAGAGAGTAGTGACCTGCTATTCGGAGGTATGGACCAACTCCTTTCACAAGATTGGACTTTAGATGCTTTCCAAAAGCGCTATACATTCTTAGACCCAACACTCGTTTTGAAAGAGCCAGTAGATATGTCTTATCTATATGAACGCTACCGCCAAGGAGAGAAAATAGACTTTCTACACTTCATGGATGATGTGTTCAGTATTGAATCTTCCAGTTCGTACTATAATGCTTTTGGTGCAGCCAATATGCCATATACCGACCCGTATGCACTATTGCGAATGGCAGAACCATTGGATTTATACCGTATTCGTCATGGCGAACCCAAATACCTCATTCGCGAATTGATGCACGATAAGTATCCTGATATTCCTGTACCCGACAAGGTGCCTATGCCGCGACCGGTGGACTTCTATTTCAAAGATTGGCAAGGACCTGCTCGTCACGAGTTTAAGCAAAACTTGGATATGTCGCAATTCACCGGCAATCAGAAGTGGCAGATGTACTGTTTGGAACAATTTCTTAATCTCCATGAACCAGAAAATGGTAAAATTATTGGCTATACAACGGGGGTGTACGACCTATTCCACATTGGACATCTTAACCTTCTACGCAAAGCCAAGGCGCAATGTGATTACCTGATTGTGGGTGTTTCAACAGATAATCTGGTTGAGTATAAAGGTAAACGGTCTGTTATCCCATTTGATGAGCGCAAACAGATAGTAGGTGCCATTCGCTATGTTGATGAGGTGGTAACACAAGAGAATATGGATAAACTGTCAGCCTGGAAAAAATATCATTTTAATGTGATGTTTGTGGGTGATGACTGGAAAGGTACTGACAAGTGGAACAAGATAGAAGCGGAGTTGGGAGAGGTAGGTGTAAAAGTAGTCTATTTCCCTTATACCAAAGGCACATCCAGCACCCTAATTAACGAGACACTTCGCAAATTAAGAGGAGAATAAGCCCAATGGCACAAAATATCAACAACGAAGAACTAAGAACTATATATAATCCGGAAGGTTCTATATTGCGGAAAGTCCAACTTAAAATGCTTGACATTCTTCGGACTGTGGACACAATCTGTAAAAAACACAATATTGAATATGTGTTGGATGGAGGTTCTCTACTTGGAGCTGTTCGACATGGCGGTTTCATTCCGTGGGACGATGACCTTGATATCACAGTAATGCGTAAAGATTTCAAACGATTACGGAAGATTCTTCCCAAAGAGTTACCATCTAACTTGGTATATCAAGATTGCACAACAGACTCTAACTTTCCATTTCTGATAGCCAAAGTACGAGATAGAAATTCATGTCTATTTGAAGAAAACGATTGGACTGCTCGTGTAAAAGAGAAAGGAATTTATATTGATATCATACCTATGGAAGAAGTTCCTAACTTAAAATGGAAAAAAAAATTGGACTATTGGTATGGTCATAGCGTTAGAGGTGTACATCATTATGCCGATAAAAAGGATACTATTCTATCAACTATCGCCTTACCTTTTTCATGGTCAATTGTTTCAATAACACGATTAGTTAATAGATTTTCCAACACAGATTGGGTCGCCCATGTTTATGGGTGGGGGGCATATAATAGTTTTGCTAAAAAAGACTTATACCCCATTAGGCGCATACCATTTGAGGATATGCAAGCATGTGTTCCTTATAATCCAGATGCTGTATTAAGAAGATTATTTGGAGACTATATGCAGTTACCTCCAGAAAACGAGAGAAACACAAATAGGCATATCGTACAAATAGAGTTTTATGATTGATTCAGGTAACAATTCCATTTTGTAGAATTGACTAACAATTTCAACAGATATTATTTATGCGCTCTCTAAAAACCTATATTACTATTTTGCGAAAGATGGGATTTCGTTATTCCATCTATGAAATCTATCGCAGATTGTTTTGGATCGGGAAAAATGAACAAGAGATTTTTGCATACGAGGCGAGATGTTGTGGAGAGAAACTGTACAAACGCTACAAAAATCTAATAGAAGCACCGCTTGACCCTGCCCCGCAAGAGAGCCATCTCCCTCATCGGGATATTTGGATATTTTGGGGACAGGGAATGAATAACGCACCTGTTGTCGTGAAGAAATGCTATGCTTCCGTACAGAAGTACTGTAAGGGGTATCGTATTCATCTGCTTGATAATGAGAATATATCGGAGTATGTAACCCTACCCGAAGATATACTACGCCTATATGACGGCGGGAAAGGAATTTTACGAGCCGCCCACTTTTCGGATATCCTGCGCACAGAACTATTGATTCAGTATGGCGGAATTTGGATAGATGCTACGCTATTGTTGACTTCTGAATTGCCGGAGTATATCACGCACCAACCGATGTTTCTTTATCGAGAAACTAATCTTAACTTTCCGGAATATATCTTTGCAAACTATCTTATTGCAAGTGAAAAATCAAATCCTTTCTTAAAACGAACATTGGAACTCGTATATACTTTTTGGAGAGAGCATACAACAACCCCTATTTCTATGCGAGATTATATGTTTTATTACAATTTCATAACTTTACTCTCACAGCATAATGAGCAAGCATATAACATCGTGCAAAAAGTTCCCTTTGTCCCTAACGATTTGAATGTACTAATATTATTCAAGTTTTTCAATTTTCCATACAATGAGCAACTTTTGCAATATCTATTTAGCGTAAGTCCCATTCATAAACTTACTTACAAATACCAAGATACGAAATTCAACCAGCGCACCATTTGGAGTTATCTTATAAATGAGTTCGAGATTGAGTTATAAATTATTGAATGGGCATATAGGCTTAATCAATTTCATAAAATAATCAAAGATACATCATGAATCCGTTAGTATCAATCATTACCGTTACTTTCAATGCGAAAGAATATTTGGAGCAAACTATTCAAAGCGTCTTAGCACAAACTTATACCCCTATTGAGTATATCATCATAGATGGCGGAAGCACGGACGGAACCATTGATATTATAAAACGATACTCTGACCACTTGTCCTATTGGGTCAGCGAACCCGATAAGGGAATCTATGATGCTATGAACAAAGGCATCTCATATACTAATGGGGAACTTGTCGGAATTGTTAATGCAAGTGATTTCTATGAACCGGATACCGTAGAAAGGGTTGTTGCGGCAAGCAATCAAAATCCCCAAGCAGGTATATTCCATGGCAATATCAATATGTTGAATGAGGATGGTTCTTTATTTAAGGTCAAACTTCCGAACACGGATTTGCAACAATTAGCGAAAGGGTTTGGTCTATATCACCCCACTTTCTTCGTGCGAAAATCAGTGTACGACACAATGGGGAAATATGATACCACATTTCGCCTTGCTGCTGACTACGACTTTACGTTGCGTTGTTGGAAAAATGATATTGTTTTTTGTTACATCAATCGTATTTTGAGTAATTTCAGGGTTGGCGGGGCAACAAACAAGCGGCGATTACTCGGGCTTGAAGAAAGCAAAAAGGCTTTGCTTCAAAATGGTATTCCTCCCACAGAAGCGGAGAGAACATATACACTATGGGTGCATGATATGCACAAAGATATACGCTTGCGGAGAATATATGATATATTACGGAAAATCTTGCCACAAAAGTGGATATATACAATCTCCCGATATGTACATGTTCGTAAATAACACGGTTTTCTCGTTCGGTGGAATTGTACTCATCCCATACAAACTACCGAAAGATAAAACAACAAATAAGTGATTAGGCATCACACTTTCACGCAACGAATCGAAACGGTCTTGCGTGCGTTGCAATAGTCTTTAGAGTCTTTTTATGAAATATATCCCCAAAATAGCGTATCAGCGTAGGGTATTTCAGGCGATAGATGACTTGCTCTATTGTGTAGGATTGGCTTAAGTTTACAACATTTTTATATCGATTTTTGATATTCACCAAAGTCCGAACTGCCTTATAGAAATCAGGAATGTATTCCTTCTTTGTGTTACCCTCGGAGTCGACAAAGGTGCAAAGATTCCCGTTTGATAATCCGGAGCCACTCAGTCGGCACACAAGCCACACCTTATCCCTGTTGTCGGTTTTGGTGGAAGGTGGATAATGAAGCAGCCATTCGATAAAGATTCCCAAAGTAACCTGTTTAACATGACCGGAAATAGCGAGTCCACTTGCAATGGGAATAGGGGCAAAAAACATACGGCTGGCCGAAAAGATTTGCTCACTATGAGAGACTAAAAAATGGAAATGGGTCAGGAATAATCGTTCTTTGTGCCATTGCAGTTGCCGTAGTTGTTCCTTAGATAATTGTGTTTGTTCTTTGTGCTGCTGAGGCGTTGTTTTTTCGTAACAGTGCATCGTCCTACCATTGAGCAGCGTAATGGAAAATTTTTTGGCAATGATATACTTGTTGTCACAAATGGTTTCAAAAAAAATAGTATTGGCATATCATAACGGTGTACCAATATGATATGAGTATATCATACTCTTTATGATATTGTTTAATCATCTTTTCTCTGCCATCCATTGCCCTTCACATACTCATACTTACCATCTGAATAATCCCATAATTCATCACTCGCTTTTTGATATGCAGCCGCAACATCTTTGTCTCTGAAAAATTTACTTGGTGTAGTGTATCCTTTTGATGAATGATAATTATTCTTTTCTGATTGGACTAATTTGTCTCCACCTTTATTGTATGCTCTTAATGAGTGAGTTGGATCTTCAGACCCACCATTAAAACGCACATCGAAAGTAGAACTATGTTTCCCTCTCATTTTGTCTCCAAGCGTGTCATATTGATACGGAGTGACATACTTATCTCTAAAACGCTCATCGGCTGCACGATAATCATTATAACCTTGTTCAAAATCCTTTTTGTCGTGTGTTTGATCATACCTTTTCATTCGTTCTTTGGCTGCCCATAGTGCCGTCTTATAATCAGTCTCATTTAAGGCTTCTTTTATCATTTGCCTTATTGCGTTTCGCAATTGGCTTTCTGTTAATCTAATTGTTTGTTTCACGGTATTTTGTATTTCTGTGTTATTATTTTCTCTAATAGAACATTGATTTTCAATTAGCATCATAGATGGCAGATTATATTTATGCCCATCTGTTGCCCAACCTTCTGCTTCGTTATTTTCAAAAGGAAAAGCAGAATAGAAATCAAAGCTAAACATTATTGACCCTGCATCTCTATCGTAATAATTGAATTGTGGTTTTGTTTTGCTGCTTCTTTTCTTTTTTACAATATCAATTGTATGACCATAATATGTACCTCCACTACTATAATAGGTATAATCAGACACAACTCTTGTACTTGATATCAATGAAGGCGGTGTCGATGGAAAACCCTTGAATATTCTTTCAGAATGTGTCTGAAACATTAATCTTGTAAGTACAATTGGGTTAAATCTACATTGAGTTATTATTGCTACAACACCTACAATTGGTATTTCTACATAATTAATTTCAAGGATACATGTTACGCCTCTATATCTTCTAGAAAATGTACAAATTGCATTGTTTATGTCTGTTATAAATAAGTAATTGAATTTTTTGAAAGACTCACTGAAATTCTTGCCATTATATGCTAGATTGTAATTCGTATAAATCTTTCCTATGTAATCTTCTGTTTTGTGTGTAGTACTAATTCTCATATATCGTCTATTTTTAAACCATGACTTTTAAAGAGATCAGTCATATCAACAAGATTGTATTTCTCCAAGAACTCTTCGTAAGTCATATCAAGAACAGGTATATTTGGCTTTTTGGTTTCTTTAAGCAATTCTGGATGCTGCTCCCAATAATCTACAAGTTCTTCGTATGTAAAAGATTCCGTTAGATTATATATTTCTTCATCTGCTTTAGACATTATTCCTTCAAATTGTCTCATCTTATTTTCTTTTATAAATAATTACTGATTCTGATTTTATGCCGCAATACATAGCTTAATTTTCTTATTTGGTATCACATTGCCTATTGCCTTCCCAAACATTAGAGTGAATCGTTCTGATTCAGTCATTTTTCTTGTATTCCATCGAAAATGAATCTTCCATTCTTGGTCATCTTGCAATGGTGCTTACCACAATGAGGGCAGATCACATCATTACCCCATCTATTTTCAATGATGGCTTTTTTGCAGATGCCATCATTGCTGAAGTAGTTAGCCATTGCAAAGAGGCTGTTGAACTTTGAGAAAACTATCATGCCTTCGTATCTTATTGTAATTCACACAGACAAAGATACAAAAAATATATGAAATATCCAAGTTTTTAGGCTACTATTTTTTGCAAAGAACCATAAAATGGAGTGACAACAGGTATATCATTGCCAATTTTTTAGCCATTCTTTTTAGTTCGAAGTTAAACTATGAATTCGTATCATTTGACCAGCGTGGTTTATCGGTGTGGTGTGATGCTAAGTCGGGATAGATTCAATATAAGAATTTAGAAATAAGATAGTTGTCCGATCATAGATATGGGTAATATGCTGGATTTATGGGTCTAATTGGACGAATGGAAGGGGGAACTTTCATATTCATTGTTGGTGGGTTGATGATTTTTGTGAGTTTATAGAAGTTGAGTATTGAGGGTCGTTAATACAAAGCAAAAAGCATATAAAAGTAATACAAGAACTATGAGTGGTAGGATAGTGGTAGGGTATCAGTAGGGCGATCGTCCTTATATTCGCCTTATATGATTAGTTTTTTGGAGGCATATTGATTCGGAAGTTGGAACGATTTACCTATTAACAACTCACTATGGATAAAAGATTTAATATCAAATAAGTAGAAAAAGTATCCCTATTTGGTTATTTAGTACCATAGTAAATCCATAAAGCAATTATGTCAACTTTTTTTTCGGGTTTAGTCAAAGTTTAGCGAAAACCGACTTGGCAGTATTCTGCCCGGTCGAGTTTCTCTTGCTTACAGACCTCGATGATGGAATCCAATGTATTCGATGTATCGCCATAGAGAATATTATGAATGGTTTGCTTTCGGGCGATGTTCTCTATCTGTCCACCGGAAAAGGCAAAGCGCTTGGCGAGTAGAAGTGCATTGTCATCGGAGAGTTGAGGCAACATAGTCTGCCAGATATGCTTGCTCTCGCTGGGCGTTGGCTTTGGGAATTCAATCTTATATAGGAAACGGCGTTCGAAAGCATCATCGAGATTATTAGTGAGGTTGGTGGTAGCAATCATGATGCCATCGAGATTCTCCAACTCCTGCAGAATGATATTCTGAATGGCGTTCTCCATCTTATCAATGGCTTTCACTGCATCTTTGTTGCGTTTGCCGAGAATGGCATCCGCCTCGTTGAACAGCAGGATAGGAACCAAATCGCAATCCTTGCAGAGGCTTCTGTATTTGTCAAACACGGCTTTGACCCGCTTCTCGCTCTCTCCAACATACGCATTACGCAATTTGGACATATCGACCTGCATGATATCACGCCCCGTCTGGCGTGCCAACTGCAGGACGGTCTCGGTCTTACCCGTGCCGGGAGCCCCATAGAATATGCAAGCAAAACCCTTGCGCATTCCCTTCTCGGTGAGGCGATCCTGCACCTCTTGGAAACGCTCCTTGCTCAAGATGGACTGAAGGTCGAGAACCTGTTTGGTGACTTGAGAATTGTAGAACAACTGTTTGGACTTGATAGTAGTACTCTCTAATAGCCCGCTCGGCTTTTTCTTGTCCTTGATTTGGATATACTCGGTATCGGAGAGCAAATTCTCTTTGGTTTGGTCGGTCATGTGCCAACTTGATGAGTCGAGAAGTCCATCTTCATTGCTAAACTCTAATATACCACACTCGAATAATCTTCCCTTTCCGTTTGCGACACGGCGCAATGCAGCCTTTTGTACATAGTTGCTGTGGTGAAATATCTTCCGAAAGTCTCCCATTTCGATACGCTCATCATTGTCCTCGATGAATTGACTAAGCGTAACCAAAAAAATGATCATATCTTCCAACTCCAATGCGTAACTATTGATTTTTAGAATAATGGGAAGTTTCGCATTATCAGTTAATATGTTGATAAGTTTGTGTTGTAAAACATCATACGATATCTCACCTTCACGGCGGCGGAATAATAACTCATTGAGGGCTTCAAAAAACTGTTCAGTATTGAGGTTTGTGTATTGCTTTTGAATAGGAACTTGGTTTTGCCCAATGGCATTGGACACATAGTCAGGTATGTCGTATTGGCCTTTTTCATAAGGAGAATGATAAAGCAGTCCTTTTTTAACCAGTGAGTCGAACAATGATTTGTATTGCAGCGCCTTTACGGGACGACAACCGAAATAGCGGCAGATGTCGTTATAATCAATTTGAAAGAAACCTCCCTGATTGAATATAGCACACAACCACATTGCCTCATCATCTGTTAGATTGAGTCGTTGTGCTAATTGGCGGAGAATCGGTTTTGCCTCAGTAATAGACTCGGGGGATAATCCGCTATCATTTAAGTATATATCACACCACTCTATCAATTCTAGTAGCGTTATTGATTGTAAGGTTTGAATTTTCTTTTCCTTTATTTCATCCTGTTTCAATGTAGTATTTGTAGCTTTTTCTTTTTTCATAATGGTAATTTTTTATCTATACACTTTCTTTGATGAATTACTATTCCCGCATAATATACTTTTGACAGTACGAACAAAATTTGTCCACTTTTTGTTCTGTTCGGTCTTGTGATTATTAGTAATGAAATTTCGCATCTCTTTGAACGAGATGTATTCGCCATTGAATAGGGTATCACATATATGAGTGGTAGACGGATTGCGACAAAAGCGCAGAATCTCTGTGCATTCTCGATTGAGCGAGGCTAATTGTTGCTGATAGTCACGAGGCAATAACTCTTTATTCCGCAACCGATGGCGCAAGTCTGCACGAAGGGCATATATACGGGTCAGGCGCTGCTCACTATCGGAGAGTCGCTGCTCTAATTCTCGTACCATAGGGCAGAGTTGGTCGAAATGGCGCCTCATGAGAGCCTGGTGGAAATCAGCGTTTCGTGTTCGGTCGTGCTTATCGGCCTCTTGGATTTGCTGCCGGAGGCGAGCAACTTGGTTGTTCAAGTGCAGGATAGTAATCTCATTTGGGTCGGGGCGGAGAAGTCCTTCTCGGGAGAAAATATCCACCACCTCCTTGAGAGTGTAGGATTGGTACTTGGACTTGGCGTCCTCGTAGCGGTGGTTGATACGCATAAACGGAGACCAAAGAGAGATGAAAGGGTAGATAGATTGGCTTCGTGTGTTGCCGTCGCCATCGACCAAAGTGCAGTGGTTGTTACCGGATAAGGGGGAGCCGGCGATGCGACAGACCATCCAAATACGACCATCCGCATCTTGCTCGGTGGCGTTGGGAGCATGGAGCAGCCACTCGATAAGTACCCCTAAGGTAGGAAACAAAAGGCCGCTCATCCCGGTAAAGGCTAAGCCGTTGTGCATAGGAATACGCGCCAAGAACATACGGCTGTCCGACAGAATACGCTCACGATGGGAATAGAAAGTATGGAAATAGGTAAGGAATAGTTTCCGTTGTGCCTCTTTGTTGGTTTCGGTATAGGTACTCTCCGGCGTAGCAGCCTTAGCCTGCTCGGGACACGACAAACGACCGATACGAATTCTCGTATCGGTTTTCTCTATCAGAAAGTGATTGGAAACGGGTTGTTCCGAAGACTTGCTCTCGTAGCAAGGGATGATTCTGCCGTCAAGCAGTGTGATAGAAGGTGTTTGTCTCATTTGTTTTTTTAATTAATTTATTGGTTAATAATTAATTCGCATCATTTTACCACCGTGGCCTGTAGACATGGGCTCGGTTGGTGTGACTTAATGCCAACTCGGGATACTTACAAGTGTATTTTTGTGGAACTATTACTGCTGCCGTATTGCATAGGATTTAATAGCCATGATCAAGTTAGACAACATGTTATTCCGCTCGGTCTGGGGAAAATGGGTAATGAAATTTCGCATCTCTTTGAACGAGATGTATTCGCCATCGAATAGGGCATTACATATATGGGCGGTAGACCGATTGCGACAAAAGCGCAGAATCTCCTCTCGCTCTCGATTGAATGGGGCGAATTGCTGCTGGTAGTCACAAGGTGAAATCTCCTTATTCTTCAATCGATTGCGCAAGTCAGCACGAAGGGCGTATATCTGTTGCAGGCGCTGTTCTCTATCGGATAGTTGCTGCTCTAATTCGGCAACCATCGTGCATAGTTGGTCGAAATGACGCTTCATAAGGGCTTGGTGGAAATCAGCGGTTCGCTTTCGGTCACGCTCCTCAGCGTAGGTGATTTGTCGCTTGAGGTTAGCAATTTGGTTATTAAGGTGCAAGATAGTTATCTCGTTTTGGTCAAGTTGGAGAAGTCCTTCTTGGGTAAAGATTTCCACTACCTCTTCGAGTGTATAGTGTTGGTATTGAACCTTGGCGTCGTCGTATAGGCCGTTGATATACATAAATGGACGCCACAGAGAAGCAAAACTATCCACTTGTTGGAGTTTGGTATTGCCTTCGGCATCGACCAAAGTGCAGCGATTGGAACCGGACAGCGGAGAGCCAGCGAGGCCGCAAACCATCCATATACGCCCATCTGCATCTTGTTCGGTGGCGTTGGGAGCATGGAGCAACCACTCGATAAGTACCCCGAGGGTGGGGCACTCGAAACCGCTTGTTCCGGTGTAGGCCAAACCGTTGCGCATAGGGATACGCGCCAGGAACATGCGGCTATCCGAAAGGATGCGCTCACGATGGGAATAGAAAGTGTGGAAATAGGTAAGGAATAGTTTCCTTCGATCTTGTGCAGCGGATTCGGCATAAGGGCTTTCCGTCTTAGCGTCTTTAGACGGCTTGGTACTTGACGAACTCCCCACACGGAAATAGGTGCCGGTAGTGTCAAGCTGAAGTTGATTGGAAATGGGTTGCTCCGAAGTGTTGTTCTCGTAGCAAGTGAGTGTTCTGCCATCAAGCAGAGTAATGAAATGTGTCTGTTCCATTATTTTTTAATTAATTTATTAGGTTAATAATTAATTCGTATCATTTTACCACCGTGGCCTGTCGACTTGGGCTCGGTTGGTGTGGCATAATGCCAACTCTGGATACTCAATATGTCAAAAATCGCTTTCTTAAGATTAGATATGTATACTCCCCTCCAATAAACTGCTTATATACTTATATATCTTACAAAGTAGTTGCAAAGGTAAGATAAATATTTGATATATGCAAGTATTTTTCAGTATTTTTTGTAAAAGTTACAATTTAACCCATCTGTACTGTCTAATAACAGATGGCATTTATGGTGCAATGTTAGATGAAATAGTGGAAGAAGTACTCTTGAAGTGTAGAGAAATTCAATTCTATAGGTCTTCAATTTAATTTCCTTCGTATTTTCGATACATCCTTCATGCAGGGAGGAATAATCATCGGTAAAATACACAATCCCATCTTCCTTCCCCCTCTTGCGATATGTATTCTTTTTGTGCATACTCTTAAACTTTCCTTAATTCATTATTAGGAAAAGTATAGGACAAATTAGCCACTAATTAGCCACTTATATCCATACCACATCCTTAGCACATCCATAGCACTACCTTACCACCTATGACTTTTATATGGGTTTTATATACCTCTTAGTATGCCCATACTCTCACCAACAGGACTCTATATCCTGTTCGCATATTTGAGCGAAGGAGGACAATATCAAATCATTGATGGTTGATGTAGAAAATAAATCAAAATCGAAGAGATTACCTCTACATTCAAACAATACATACAATAAAACGCAAAGAAATAAATACACAATGGGATACTCTCATACGAGTAGTAATAAAAGAGGAGAATGGTTTATGTGAAAACAAACATCCCGTATAGATGTCAAAACCTATACGGGATGATTTTATACAGACGGACCTATCGTCTTTGTTGTTTGCAATAATGGACTTAACGAATAAGTGCTGCGGTGTCGGATGCAATCATCAACTCTTCATCGGTAGGGATAATACATACTTGTACTTTGCTTTCGGGAGTAGAAAGAAGTGCTTCCTTTCCACGAGTAGCAGTGTTGACCTCTTCGTTGAGTGTAATACCCAGGAACGATAATCCTTTGATGATTTCACCACGAATAAAGGTATCATTTTCTCCGATACCTCCGGTAAAGACAATAATATCTACACCATTCATTGCTGCAGCGTAAGCACCAATATACTTGATGACACGATAAATGAACATCTTTCGAGCGAGGTCAGCACGATGATTACCTGCTTTAACAGCAGCGTCTATATCTCGTGCGTCAGACGATACGCCAGAGACACCGGCAAGACCGGACTTCTTATTTACAAGCGTAGAAAATTCTGCCGTAGATAGATGCTCTTTATCCATAATATACATAGCCGCACCTAAATCGAGGTCTCCTGCACGAGTACCCATCATAAGACCTTCTACAGGCGTAAGCCCCATACTGGTATCAACAGACTTTCCATATAATACTGCAGCACAACTACCGCCATTACCGATATGTGCCGTGATAACTTTCTTTTCCTTCGGGTCAACTCCTAAAAACTCACATACTCGCTTCGATACATAACGGTGGGAGGTACCATGAAAGCCATAACGACGAATTGCATACTTATCATAGAGTTCGTAAGGCAGAGCGTACATATATGCATAATCAGGCATCGTTTGATGAAAAGCCGTATCAAATACGGCAACTTGAGGTACTTTGGGTAAAGTTTTACTAATAGCGTCTATTCCCTTAAGGTTAGCAGGGTTATGAAGAGGTGCCAAGTCAGCGCATTTTTCTATCTCACGGCGTACTTCTTCGGTAATAAGAACCGACTTGTTGAAGCGTTCGCCACCATGTACAACACGGTGTCCAACAGCATCTATCTCGCTTAAATTTTTGATACAGCCTATTTTCTCATCAGTCAGGGCAGAGAGTATGAGTTCAATACCGATTGTATGTTCCGGCATTGGTTTATCAAATTGCACTTTTTCTCCGTTTGGCAGTTTAACTACAAGGAAAGAATCGGGTAGCCCAATCTTTTCTACTCCTCCTTGTGCAATAACCTCTTTCTTTTCTATCTCGAACAATTTATACTTGATAGAGGAACTTCCGCAGTTTAATACTAATATCTTCATTATATAAAATCTCTTACTGGTTTATTTGATAGCCTGATTGGCAGTGATTATAATCATTTGTACGATGTCATCTACTTTGCATCCTCTACTGAGGTCATTAACCGGTGCTGCAATACCTTGGAGTATAGGTCCAATAGCATTCGCACCAGAGAATCGTTCTACCAATTTATATCCGATATTACCTGCTTGCAAGTCGGGGAATACCAATACATTGGCTTTTCCTGCAACTTTGGAATTAGGTGCCTTCGTTGCTGCAACGCGTTCAATAAGAGCAGCGTCTGCTTGTAGTTCTCCATCAATATCAAGGTTGGGTGCAAGTTCTTTTGCGATTTGTGTAGCCTCCGTTACTTTATCTACCAATTCATGTTTGGCGGAGCCTTTTGTAGAGAATGAGAGCATAGCAATTTTAGGTTCTATACCCGCCAATGTTCGTGCCGTTTCAGCAGTAGAAACGGCTATCTGTGCTAACTCCTGCGCATTAGGACAAGGGTTTACTGCACAGTCGGCGAATACTAAGAATCCGTTTTCTCCGAGTTGTGTTGCCGGTGTAAACATCAAGAATGCTCCGGATACAATAGAGACACCCGGCTTTGTTTTAAGTATTTGGAAGGCAGGTCGTATAGTATCTGCCGTAGTTCCTCTTGCTCCTGCAAGTTCTCCATCAGCGTCACCGTTTTTAATCATTAAGCATCCAAGATAGAGTGGATCTTGTGCTTTGTGGCGAGCCTCTTCTTCGGTCATACCCTTTTTCTTACGAAGTTCATAGAGCAGTTGCGCATACTCTTCCATTCGAGGGTCGTTTTTAGGGTCAAGAATCTCGGCTTCTGCGATATGGCTATATCCTTTTTCCTTTGCCATATCGTTGATTGTTTTAGGGTCGCCAATTAAAATCAGTTTGGCCACTTTATCACGAAGGATGATATTTGCAGCCTCGAGTGTACGAGGCTCGTCCCCTTCGGGGAGTACGATGCGCTGTGGATTGGCTTGCGCTCGTTTGAGCATTTGTTGTAATATGTCCATTATTAAGAATATATAAAGTTATGTTTTGTATTATGCTTTATTTTTCTGTTTTAGTTTCTTGATTTCTGTTTCTAACTTTACTATCTCTTTCTCTTGGTTATTGATAGTGGTGAGCAGTTCATTCAGTTCTTCATTATCAATGGTTGTTGGATATTGCTCATCAACAAGTTGCAGGAAGTCGGCCAATACATTCATATAGTTAGTAAAGGCTTCGTAAGCAGACTCATAGTTAGTACCTTCGGCATCTATATGATTCATGAAGCGTAGATAGTCAACTGCTTGTAGGAATAGCCAGTCTCTTTTAAGGCGTTTATCTTGACAGAGATGTACTCGTTCTGCCACTGCATATAGTTTATGTAAGGCTTCCTGTTGCAAGTCGTTACCATTGTAGGGTGTCAGGTCTTTTGCTTCTCCAGCCCATGTGATAGGATAAGGTACGGAAACTGCATCTACAATAGATAGTTTTTTAGCGATTTCTTGTGGTGTCATGAAGCCAATATTCTTCTCGAGAAGATAGTAGGGCAATGCTTTCATAAAGTCGAATATACCGGTTTGTGCTTGTTGTCGTATACCGAAAGTTTCAGCACCCATCCATATATTGACGATAGGTTCTTCTTGTGGGGTCTCGTCTATTATCTGCGCGAATTTAGGTGCATCCATTGGATAGTGGTGCCATGTAGGGTCGGAGAAGTGAAAAGCAAGTTCGTCGCTTAATGCAGTGTTGCGTAACAGTACTTTGAGTTTAGGAGCAGCCACCGAAGAATATAGGTAGTTGGGAGATTTCCAACTCAATATATGTTTGGCACCCTCTGTCATTACCGCCTTATATCCAAGTTTAGTAAGCGTTTCGGCTATCTCGTCAGAATAGAGCAACTCTGTATTCCAAACAGTAGTTGATTTTTGTGCAAACAGTTCCTGTGTGAGATGTTGGTGGTGTTTGAGTTGTTCTTCGAATTCATTTTGGTTGTAAACGGCAGCAAGTGAGTAGGCATAAGGTGTAGCAACGAATTCGACGCACTTGGTGTCTGCAAGTTCTTTGAGTAGGTCAATCATCTCCGGTACGAACTGTTCGAGCATTTCGAGCATAATTCCAGACACACTGATGGCGCACTTGAATTTGCCGTTAGATACTTGTATCATTTCTTTAATCGTACGGCACAGTGGAATGTATGATGTTTGGCAGAGCCAAGAAATATTATCTTCGGTCTGCATATCATCGTAGTAATAATGGTCTTGCCCTATTTCGAAGAAACGATATCGTTTCAGCCGATACGGTGCGTGCAGGCTAAAACAGAAGCATGTATTTTTCATAATGTTGTAATTTACATTGTTCATAGTGTATGATTGATTACTCCATCGTAGATGGCTCTTACTTTGAGTCCTGCATCGTACCATTTGATATTTGCGACTTCTTCTCGTCCGAGTTCTCGTAAACTCTTGTACATAGCAGGATATTTGACTATAGAATAGATAGCGTCTGCCATAGCGTCGATGTCCCAATAATCGGTTTTGATAGCATGTTGCAATATCTCTGCGCACCCTGACTGTTTGGAGATGATAGACGGTGTTCCTACTTGCATTGCCTCGAGGGGTGATATACCAAAGGGTTCAGATACGGAGGGCATTATGTACACATCGCTTTCTGCAAGCATTTCCTGTACTTGTCGTCCGCGTAAGAATCCGGTGAAGTGAAATCTGTCTGCGATACCTCGTTGTGCGACGAGATCTATCATCTGGTTCATCATATCTCCTGACCCTGCCATTACAAAGCGCACTCCATTGGTTTTCTGTAGTACTCGTGCTGCGGCTTCTACGAAGTACTCCGGTCCTTTTTGCATAGTGATACGCCCCAGGAATGTAACCACCTTGTCTTTTCTTGGCGTTTTGACAAATGAGTCGATGTCTTTAAGTGGTTCTACTGCATTATGTACAGTTGATACTTTTCGGGGGTTCTGACCATACTTATCGATGACTGTTTGCCGTGTCAAATTACTTACACACATTATGTGATCGGCCTCGTCCATTCCCCGTTTCTCGATGGCATAGACGGAGGGGTTTACATTTCCCCTTGAGCGATCGAAGTCGGTCGCATGAACATGTATGACAAGTGGTTTGCCGGATATATGTTTAGCGAATACTCCTGCGGGATAGGTAAGCCAATCGTGGGAGTGAATGATATCGAAGTTTAGTTGATGTGCGAGTACGCTTGCGACTGCCTCGTAGTTTCCTATCTCTTCGAGGAGGTTGTCGGGATATCGTCCTGAAAAGTTTACACAACCGAGGTCATCTGTTCCTATGCGTCGGTAATCGTAGTGGATACCTTGTCGCAGGTAGAAGTATTCGTCGGCACTCATTCGTCCTTGTAGTCGTTGGTTGACATACTCCCATGAGTTCTCCTTCCATACGATAGGGACGGTATTTGCTCCTATTATTCGTAAGAAGGATTGGTCTTCGTCACCCCATGGTTTAGGAATGACGAAAGTAATGTGCATATCCGGTTGTTGTGCCATTCCCTTAGTTAGTCCGTAACTGGCAGTACCTAATCCTCCTAATATGTGCGGTGGGAATTCCCACCCGAACATTAGTGCTTGCATCGTTTGGGTATTCTATTTAGGGTTATTATCATCATTCCATTGTTGCAGTGTGTGTATGACGCTGATTACTGCTGCTACGCTGGGTGCATAACTCATGCCTCCGTGTCCTTTGTAGGGAGGATTGCCGTCGTATAGTTCGTTGAGTGTTCCAATACAGAGTTCGGACATTTCCACTTCGTATCCGACAAGGAGTCTCTCTATAAAGTTCCTTCCGCTTTGTTTGTAGAGGTCGAGATATGCATTTACATAGGCTGCGATGGTGCAAGGCCATACCGGTCCATTATGGAAGTTTCTGTCTCGTTCGAGTTGCCCTCCCACATAGACGGGCCTATAGTTTCCGCTTTTCGGGGATAGTGTTCTGAGTCCTCGTGGTGTGAGCAACTCTTTAGTACAGATGTCGACAACTGCCTTTCTCTGTTTTTTGTCGAGTGGAGAGAATGGCAACGAGGCAGCCCATATCTGGTTAGGTCTGACCTCTTTGTCTTTGTAAGCATCGATAACATAGTCGTAGAGGTATAGTCCGTTCCAGAATGTTGCGACGAATGAGTTTTTGGCGAGTCCTGCTTGTGATTCGAGCAAGTCGGCTTCGTGCGCCCGTTGCAGTTGTCTTAAGAGTTCTGCAGTGAAGCAGAGTGCGTTGTACCACAGTGCATTGATTTCTACTACATATCCTGTTCTGGGTGTAATAGGTTTGCCGTCTTCGACGGCGTTCATCCATGTTGCAGGTCTTTCTGTTCCATTGACAAATACAAGTCCGTTGGCGTGTACCCAAATTCTCGGATGCCGTTGTTTGCGAATAAAGTCCATTATCTCTGCACAGATGTTGCCATATTTTTCGGCAGCCTCTTGGAGAGAGTAGTGTAGTGCATACTGTTGTATTGCACGGATGAACCATAGTAGTACATCCGGCTCATCAAGTCCCTCAAGCGGAGATTGGACGGCAGGATTATTGAGGAATGCTTTGACTTCGTCGATGGCAGTTTGGTCCATGATAGCCTCCCAGTATTCGGGTCGGTTAATCATCAGTGTACATGAGGGCAAGGAAAAGAACTGTTCTCTTGCTGTTGAGTGGAACCAAGGATATCCCGCTAATAAATGACACTTATCGGCTTCTCTTTTGTAGAATTGTCCTGCGGAGTTTTTAAGACAAGCGAACATATCTGTTCTGATGATGCGTCGTTTAAGTTCCGTTTCCCATATCGTCTTGAGTTTGTTGGGGATTGCTTGTGTGATGCCTGCAGCAAAGATGACGGATTCTCCCTTCTTCATAGGCAGTTCGAAGTAGCCAGGTACGAGCAAGTCTTCTTTGTAGTCGAAGCCTCGTTCCCGCTCTTTCATGTATTCGATATTCTTATACCAGAGGGGGTTGTGTTGGTAGTCGACGGTTTTAGAGAACTGCATATATAGTATAGGGAAGTCAGGGTAGAGTTGGCATGCTTCTCCGTTGATAACAGGAGTGCAGTCGGTGTTTGCGCGGTTGTTCTCTACCGTGAGTTCGTTTACACTACGGAAGGCGAGAAATGGACGAAAGCGGAGTTTTGTGGGTGAGTGTGCTTCGATGAGTGTGTATCGGATTAGCACCCGAGGTTCGAAACTTACGAGCATACGCTCTTTGGAAAGTATGACTCCGCCTACCCGATAGATGGTGCGACTGATGAGTTCGCAATCAAATTGGCGGATGTATTTATGTCCGTTTGGTGCGAAATTGTTGTCGCCATACTGGTGGATGCCGAGATTGAACTCCGCTCCATGTTGTATGACTGTTTCATCGAGGGAACTGAGCAGAACATAGTTGTCGTTACTCAGTTCGGGCAGAGGAAGAACCAACTGTCCGTGGTACTTCCTCGTATTGCAGTCGACGAGTGTTGTGCTGTTGTATGCACCTGCACGGTTAGTCCGAATCATCTCTTTGCTTAGAGAGCGTTCGAGATTATTGAGGAGTGTCTTATCAAAGTTCAGGTATGACATAGGCTATGTGGGGTCTATATTAGTTGTACTTCCCATTGAATCGCATCTGTGCATCATTGACGAACTGTCGTATTTGCTGTTCACATTCTTTACGACAGATAAGCAGTACATTGTCGGATTCGGCGACGATGTATTCATTGAGTCCCTGTACAACTGCGAGTTTGCCTTGTGGCATGACTATTACATTGTTGTGGCTGTCATATAGAGCGGTTTCGCATCGCAGGGTTACATTACCATTTTCATCCTTTTCCGATTGCTCGTAGAGAGAACCCCATGTACCTAAATCACTCCATCCGAAATCTGCCTCGAGTACATACACATTGTTTGCCTTTTCCATTAGGCCGTAGTCTATAGAGATGTTGGCACATGATGGGAACATTTCTTGGATGAACGCGTCTTCTTCGGGTGTTGCCATATATTGGATTCCTGCTTGGAATTTGTCCCAAATAGATGGGATGTAGGTCTGTAGTGCCGTTGTGATTGCATCGAGGTTCCAAAGAAACATGCCCGAGTTCCATAGGAATTCTCCTGTACGGAGGAACATTTCCGCGAGTTCTCTGTTGGGTTTCTCGGTAAATGTTTTGACTTTGTTGATTCCTTGCAATTGGTTATCAGGATCGATTTGGATATACCCGTAACCTGTTTCCGGTCGGGTTGCCTTTATTCCGAGCGTCAGCAGTGCATTGTTGTTGGTAATGAATTCAAGCCCTGCTTCGATGGTTTTCCGAAAGGCGTCTTCCTGCAGTACGAGGTGGTCGGAAGGTGCAATGATGATATTGGCATGGTTGGTGATTGCTTTTATTCTTGCGATAGCATAGGCGATGCATGGTGCAGTGTTCCGTCGTACGGGTTCGCAGAGAACTTGCTGTTCTTTCATCCATGTGAAGGTTTCGAGAACGAGGGATTTGTATTGTACATTGGTGACAATGAGTATATTGTCTTTTGGTACGAGCGGGAGCAGTCGTTCGACTGTGAGTTGCAGGAGGGACTTACCTGTTCCAAAGAAATCCAAGAACTGTTTGGGTTTATCTTGCCTGCTATACGGCCAGAAGCGGCTACCTATTCCTCCTGCCATTATGACGCAGAAGTTATTTTGGATGTTGTTTGACATATTAAGGTACTATTGTTAGTGGTTAAACATCTGTTTTACAGCGACTAATACCTTTGTTGAAGGGATGTATTTTTTGTTATCCCTTTGCCTTGTTATTCTCATTGTTAAGATATTACAAAGGTATTACATTTTTTTTGACGAGCAAAGGTTTTGTATGGATTTTTTTGCGTTGTTTTATAACAGAAAATGTGTAGATTTTGTTGTATTGGTTGTTTTGAGGGTGGTGTTGGGGATAGAATTGATTTGATTTTGGTTGTTGTTGGTAATAGAGAGGGAACGGTAACATATTGATTTCTCTGCGAAGGAGAGTCGAGAGCCATAGCACGCTATGGCTCTACAGCGGGCATAAACGATGATACCTTCGACGGGGAAACAGTGATGGTGTGAAGAGAGCCATAGCACGCTATGGCTCTACAGTTATTATCAATTAACAATTAACAATTAATAATTAATAAACCGAGAGGGCTATTTTGTAGGTTGTTGGTAGGTAGTTTGTAAGTTCTTCCTATATTCTTCCTATATTCTTCCTATATTCGTCGTATATAAAACCTTTGTAATATATAGGAATAATGGGGCTTGGCGGGAGGGAAGTTTGAGGGATTGGGAATTTAGGAGGGAGGAATGAGGATTAAAAGTGGAGAGTTGAAAGTTAATAGAAGTTTGGTATTGAGTGTATCAAGTAGAGGATAGAGGGGTTTACATAGTTGAGTGTTGAGAGTTGAGGGTTTAGTGCAGTTTAGCGTTGAGTGTTGATGAGTTTAGGGATTGATGAGTTTAGGGGAATTTGAGATTGAGGAAAGGGTGATGGTGTTGTAAAAAAACGGATTATGCATGGAATCGGTTGCATAATTACAGGAAAAGCCGTATCTTTGCCCCTTAAAAGGTATTTTTTACGAAAAAGTAAGGAATTATTACAGAAAGGGATATGCTATGATAGACTATATAAAAGGGACTTTGACCGAACTGACACCGACTTACGCTATTATTGAGGCTTGCGGTGTAGGTTATGATATAAATATCTCGTTGCCGACTTTTACGGCGTTGTCGGACAAGAAAGAGGATGTTCGTTTGTATATCAATGAGATTATCCGTGAAGATGCCCATTTGTTGTATGGTTTTATGAGTAAGCCCGAACGCTCGTTGTTTTTGTTGTTGATTAGTGTTTCTGGCATAGGTGCCAATACAGCCCGTATGATTATGTCGTCGTACACAGCATCGGAGATTCGTCAGATTATCGCGACCGGTAATGCGCATGCGTTGTCGAGTATCAAGGGTATAGGAGCCAAGACTGCCCAGCGTATTATTGTGGAGTTGAAAGACAAGGTGTTGAAGATAGAGTTGGATGGTGGTTCGTTGGATAATGTTGTATCGGTGGATACGGTTGATAATGATTTGAAGCAGGAGGCCGTATCAGCCTTGATGATGCTCGGTTTCCAATCGTCGGCATCGTCGAAGGTGGTGGACAAGATATTGTCTGAAGACCCTCTTTGTTCGGTAGAGAAGGTTATTCGTATTGCGTTGAAGATGTTGTAATCGTTGTAAGTCTGAAGCGTTTATTCCCCATAGGATTATTTCTTTTGTCGGTACCTGTATTCTGTCAGGTTCCTGAGGATTCCGTTGCTTTGCCGGAGCCGGTTCGTTCGGACAGTGTATTGTTTGCTCCTACCCGTGTGAAGCAGTATGAGGCGACGGATTATGAAGTTTTGTCGTCTCCTGCATCATCTATGGATTTGCAGGATCCGAACAATATCAAGACAGAGGTGGAATATCAGCCGTCGACGGGTTATTATATTATTCATACGAAGATAGGGGATGTAGATATTGCTACGCCTTATCTGATGACGGAGAGTGAGTATGGTCAGTACTCGGCACAGCAGGCGATGTCCCGTTATTGGCAAGAGAAGATAAGCAAGGTTGAGCACAGTAACGAGAAGAAGTTCGACATCACAGATATGAAGTTCAACATCGGTCCGGCAGACAAAGTGTTTGGTCCCGGCGGTGTACAGTTGAAGTTACAGGGTTCCGCCGAATTGATATTTGCCTTCAAACACCAGTACTTGGACAATCCTGCGTTGACACAACGAGGAAGGAATAACAATGTATTCGACTTTGACGAGAAGATCCAATTGAATGTGAACGCATCGGTGGGGGACAAGTTGAAGTTTAATATGAACTACAACACGGAGGCCTCTTTTGATTTTGACCGACAGAATTTGAAGTTGAATTATCAGGGAAAGGAGGATGATATTATCCAGTCGTTGGAAGCAGGCAATGTGTCGATGAGTCTGAATAGTTCTCTTATCTCCGGAAGTCAGGCATTGTTTGGAATTAAAGCGAACTTGAAATTTGGGAAGTTGAGTATTCAAGCGTTGGTGTCGCAACAGAACTCGCAGAGTCAGACGGTGTCGTCAAAGGGTGGTGCGCAAACGACAGAGTTCGAGGTATCGGCGGACAGTTACGATGAGAACCGTCACTTCTTTCTGGGTCATTATTTCCGTGACACATACGAAAAGAACATGGCTCAATTGCCATTTATTGCGTCAGGTGTGAACATTACCCGTATAGAGGTATGGATAACAAACAAGCGCGGACAGTATGACAATGCGCGTAATATCATTGCCTTTACAGATTTGGGAGAGAACTCGGCGTCTCATATCAGCAGTACGCACTGGGTGCCGACGGAAGGTGTTGCTGTTCCGTATAACAGAGCGAACAGTTTGTATCGTGAAGTGACGGGGTTGAGTGGTGTCCGTGATATACAACAGACGAATGTAGTATTGAGCAGTTTGGCGGGTTACGGTGTGATAGGTGGGGAGGATTACGAAAAGATAGAGTCGGCTCGTTTGTTGTCGAGTTCGGAATACACATTGAATGCTTCGTTGGGTTATATCTCGTTGAAGAGTGCATTGAACCAGGACGAGATATTGTGCGTTGCGTACGAATACACTTATAACGGTCAGGTGTATCAGGTAGGTGAGTTCTCTACGGATGCAGGGGAGGAGTTGAAGACGCCTAATGCGTTGATACTGAAGATGCTTAAGACCAGTTCAAATGCTCCTACGCAGAAGGGAAAAGGGACATGGGATCTGATGATGAAGAACGTCTATTCGATAGGCGCAATGCAGATGAGCCAGGAAAAGTTCGAGTTGTATGTGATGTACAAAAACGACTCTGTGGGTACGAGTATGCAATACATTTCGGAAGGGGATATAAAAGGACAGCAACTGCTTCGGGTAATGAATCTTGACCGTTTAGACCAGAAGAACAATGCCAACCCTGACGGAAAGTTTGACTATGTGGAAGGTTACACAGCGTTATCTTCCAACGGACGCATCATATTCCCTGTGTTAGAGCCTTTCGGCAGCCATCTTAAGAAGAAAATAAACAATCCCGCCATTGCAGAGAAGTATATTTTCCAGGAACTCTATGACTCTACTTTGGTGATAGCACAGGAGGTGTCGGAGAAGAACAAGTTTATGCTGGTGGGTAAGTACAAGGGTTCGTCGGGTAACGAGATCCGTCTGAATGCGATGAATGTTCCCCGTGGGAGTGTAAAGGTGACGGCAGGTGGAGCAGAGTTGGTTGAGAATGTGGACTATACGGTAGATTATGTAATGGGAACGGTGACGATACTTAACCAGTCGATATTGGATGCGGGAACGAATGTGGATGTGAAGTTAGAGAATCAGTCGACCTTCTCTATGCAGCGTAAATCGCTATACGGGACGCATATTGAGTATGCCTTTACTCCTGACTTTACGGTAGGTGGTACATTGATGCATCTTACGGAGCGTCCTTTGACGACGAAGGTGAATACAGGCAGTGAGCCATTGTCGAATACAATATGGGGTTTGAACACCTCGTACAAGACGGAGTTCATGTGGTTGAGCAATGCATTGGATCGTATCCCATGGATAACGGCGACGGCTCCTTCGACCTTGCAAGTGAATGCGGAGTTTGCCCATTTGATCCCCGGTCATACTCGCGATGTGGGTAAGGCAGGGTTGGCATATATAGACGATTTTGAATCGACCAAGACCAATGTGGATATACACTATCCTACTTTCTGGAAGTTGAGTTCCACCCCGTCGTTCTTTGCGGAGTCGCAACTGAGCAACAATATCGAATATGGCAAGAACAGGGCTCGTATGGCGTGGTATATCGTTGACCCTATATTCGGTCACGCACAGAACAATACGCCTCAGCATATTCGAGACGATGTGAATATGTTGTCGGACCACAGGACTCGTATTGTGTATGAGCAGGAGATTTATCCGAACAAGGAGGTGTTAGCCACGGAGGATACTCGTTTGTCGATAATGAACATTTCGTTTTACCCAACAGAGCGCGGTCCGTATAATATCGTTGCCGATGAGATAGGCTCGGACGGTCGGTTGACTAATCCAGAGAAACGCTGGGGAGGTATGATGCGTAAGTTGGATAATACCGATTTTGAGACTTCGAATATCGAATATATAGAGTTCTGGATAATGGACCCGTTCCTTACCAATCCGGGCGCAGACTATGAGGGTGGCGATATATATATCAACTTGGGTGATGTGAGTGAGGATATTCTGAAGGACGGGAAAAAGTCGTTTGAGCATGGTCTTCCGATCAGTGATACGGATGTGAACAGTACAGAGAATACAGTCTGGGGTCGTGTGCCTAAGACGACAAGCACCGTGATGGCTTTCTCGAACGAGAGTGGTGCGCGCGAGAAACAGGATGTGGGGCTTAACGGTCTGTCGACGGCAGATGAGTTCTTGTTTGAGTATAACGGTACGCGTCCTTATTCCGATTATGTGAATTCGTTGCGGGATAAGGTCTCTGCCGATGTTCGTAGCGCATGGGAGGCTGATCCGTTCTCGCCTCTTAACGACCCGGCAGGTGATAATTTTCACTATTATCGCGGGAGTGATTGGGACGAGCAGGAGGCGGATATCCTGACTCGATACAAGTACTTCAACGGGACAGAGGGAAACTCTCCTTCCACTGAGAACAGTTCGGAGACTTATGGTACTGCTGCTACGCTACAACCCGATGTGGAGGATGTGAACATGGATAATACACTGAACGAGTATGAAAAGTATTATCAGTATCGCGTTCAGATTCGTCCAGGGATGTTGGAGGTAGGGCAGCAACATATCACAGAGAAGTTGGTGACAAAAGTTACCTTAGAGAATGGAAACACGGAGGAGGTAACATGGTATCAGTTTAAGATTCCTGTCCGTGAATATGACGACCGAGTAGGTACGATTCGTAACTTCAAATCGATACGCTTTATTCGTCTTTTCCTCACTAACTTTAAGCAGGAAACACACCTGCGTCTTGCTTCGCTTGACCTTGTTCGCGGGGAATGGCGTTCTTATACCAAGGACTTATATTCGACAACCGAACCGCCCAAGAGTTCGGCATATATGGATGTGGAAGCCGTAAACATCGAGGAAAATGCCTCCCGTAGTCCGGTGAACTATGTATTACCTCCAGGTGTAAGTCGTCAGACCGATCCCGGTCAAGCGCAGTTGATTTCACAGAACGAACAGGCAATGGTGTTGCGTGTACATGAACTCTCCCCCGGTGATGCGCGTGCCGTATATAAGTCCACAGGATACGATATGCGTAATTATAAGCGTCTGCAGATGTTTGTTCATGCTGAGGCACTGCGCGATGTTCCCGACCTTGCCGACCACGATTTGACTTGCTTCATCCGATTTGGGAGCGACCTGAAAAATAACTATTACGAATATGAGATTCCGCTTGTTCTCACACCGGAAGGTTTGTACAACAACGATGAAACTTCCGACCGAGAAAAGGTGTGGCCAACGGCTAATATGTTCGATTTTGCTTTCGATGTGCTGACCAATACGAAGTTGAAACGCAATAAAGCCAAACGAGCAGGGAACACAAATGTAAGCAACTCCATCCCCTATTCGGAATATGATACTGACTCTAACAAACCCGATAACAAGATTACCGTTATGGGTAACCCGACTTTAGGCGATGTGGAAAATATCATGATCGGTATTCGTAACCGTGGACAGACTATCACCTCCGGCGAAATATGGGTCAACGAATTGCGCATGTCCGAATACAATGAGGATGGTGGTGTTGCTGCTATGGCGAATGTAGCCTTAGGCATCTCTGACATTGCGCAACTCAATATGGCAGGACGAATAGAGACTGCCGGCTACGGTTCGATTGAGAGTAATGTCTTGGACCGTAATATGGACAACAGTTACCAGTTCTCCGTCAGTGCGGCTTTGGAGGGTGGACGATTGTTTCCCGAACAAGCCAAGTTGCAGATCCCTCTCTATGTGTCTTACACCAACGAGACCCTCTCTCCCAAGTACGACCCGTTGGACACCGACATAGAACTCAAAGAGAGTCTAAGTACCTACAACACAAAAACAGAGAGAGACTCTGTCAAGACCCTGTCCAATACCGTCCAAAAGAGTACAAACTTCTCGTTGAGTAGCGCAAAAATAAATATCCGCAGCAAGAAAAGAGATATGTTCTACGACCCTGCTAACTTCAACATATCCTATTCCTACGCCTTGCAAGATAAGCACAGTCCGGAAACGGAACACGACCTGCTGAAAGAGGAAAAAGGGTCATTGAACTATTCATACAACTTCAATCCAAAACCATGGGAACCTTTTAAGAATAGCAAGAAGGTAGAGAAACTGAAATGGATCAAGGAACTGAATATCTACTACCTGCCACAGAGTTGGGCGTTCTCTACCGATATGCAGCGTAGTTTCACCCAGATGAAGATGCGCGACCTGACAGGCGGGATGTCCTCCGACCCTATTTTCTCCAAAGACTGGATGTGGAATCGGAATTTTGACCTCAAATATGACCTGACCAAAACACTGAAGTTCTCTTTCCAGAGTGCGATGAACTCAACCGTAGAAGAGGGTACTCTCACTCCCGAAATCATTAAGGACTATAACTTTACCAACGACCACTACGAAGCATGGAAAGATACTGTCCTGCGCAGTCTGCGTACTATGGGGTCTCCTTACTCCTACCAACAGGTCTTCACGGCCTCCTATAGCGTACCATTCAATCGTTTCAAGGCTTTCGATTGGATGACCGCCACAGGAACTTACAACGCCACATACAACTGGAACCGGACAGCACAAACAAGCGATGATAGTATCGACTATGGTAATGTCATCTCCTCTATGGCATCGTGGCAGGTGGACGGAGCAATGAACTTCGAGTCGCTCTACAATAAATCCAAATACCTCAAAGGTGTCAACCAACGCTACTCCGGTCGGAACACCCGACGCGCTTTCCGTCCAAAGACCTATACGCAGACTATTGCCGCAAAGGCTGACTCCACCATCGAGATTAACCATCGGCTCAACTCCGAGAATCTAAAGGTACAAGCAGTCGATGTCAACGGCAAGAAAGTAAGTATCAAGTACAAAACTGACGGTAAGGGTAAGATTCTATTGACTCCCAAAAAGAACTGCCCGAACCTGTCCATCACCATCACTACCAACGACCCTAACTCGCGCACACCGGCTCAGATTGCCGGCGATTTGAGCGTACGCTTCCTAATGTTGGTTCGCAAAGCTCAGATAACCTATCGTGAGACCAACTCCCTCACCGTTCCCGGATTCTCTCCTCAGGTGGGCTTTATGGGAGAACGGAAGGTAGGCGACTACTACGCTCCGGGATTTGACTTTGCCTTTGGCTTTATCCCGACAGATTTTGTAGAGAAAGCAAAGGAACGCTATTGGTTGTCGCCCGACACTTCTGTCGTGCAGCCTGCTACACAAGCCAAGACAACTGACTTCAACCTTCGACTCACACTCGAACCCCTACCCGGACTGAAAATACAGATGAACGGACAACGATACACCTCTTCGGCTTCTTCCATCATCTACTCTTACGACCAACTGCAAGAAACCTTCACCGGCTCTTACAATATCACACAAGTAGCCATTGCCACCGCTTTTGATAAGATTGGTACTGCCGAACAGAACTACAACACGAAGTCTTTCGAACGATTCCTCAACTATCGCTCGACCATGCAGCAGCGATTGGAGAACGACTACACCTCCCTTTCCTATCCCGATGCAGGCTTTTTGAAAGGGACACCCACTGCCAATACACCGTATAACCCCACCAAAGGAAGTGTCAATATCAACTCTGCCGATGTACTGATTCCTTCCTTCTTGGCAGCATACACAGGAAGAGACATCAACAAGATACAAGCCAACCCCTTCCTGTCCATCTTGCAGATACTCCCTAACTGGAGCGTTACATTTGACGGACTGACTAAACTCCCGTGGATTAAAGACCACTTCCGTTCAGTCAACATCACCCATGCCTATACCTGCAAATACAATATCGGAGCCTATAGCAGTTACTCCACATGGGTCCCCGCCATCGATAATAATAACAAGTCCTATGGCTTCGTGCGCGATGTCACTACCGACAACCCTATACCCTCTTCCGCTTACGACATATCGAACATAAGCATCACCGAGCAGTTCTCTCCGCTCATCGGTCTTAATGTCGCCATGAAGAATTCACTCACCGCCAAGGTCGAGTACCGTAAACAACGCAACCTCACACTTAATGTTACCTCTGTGCAACTTATGGAGGGTGCTACCAACGAACTGGTAATAGGCTTGGGATATACAATCAAGGACTTCGATGTGATTATGAAACTGAAGAGCCAGAAGCAAACAAAGGTAAAGAACGACCTTAAGTTGAATGTTGATTTCTCCTACAAAGATGTCAAGACTCTGCTCCGTAAAGTAGAGGAGAATATCACCCAAGCCTCATCGGGTAACAAGGTTTTAGGCGTCAAGGTGTCTATCGATTATGTCCTGTCAAGTAAGGTCAACCTGCAACTCTTCTACGACCATCAAGGCACTACCCCGCTCATCTCCTCGTCCTATCCTATCAAGGCGGATAATGTCGGACTCAACATCAAACTTATGCTCACACGATAAAGCCACCTGCTACCCCCTCTAACCGACAGACATATACAACCGGAAGCCTGTCCGATAATAAAAATCAGCCTTCCGCTTCGTTGGTACTTGCCACCTGTTCCGAAGGATTTATAGTAGAATGGGAATCGGCATAATATTCACTTTGCAATCCGGAAATAAACACGGTGCCTGCATTTCTCTACCTGTCATTTCGGGAAAGGAATAAGACTCAGATGTTTATCCGTAATTCTGTAGGTAATGTATTTATCCAGAACCAATTCTGCTCCACATTCATGCATTAGTTCGACCACTTCGGGATAATGCTTGATATGGACTATTTCCCCCACAGGATCCAAAAGGTCTTTATAGCGTTCCGCAACAATATCACCAATCGAAGAATACATTTTCAGACAAGCATTTTGCTTGTTCTGTGCTTGTTCCGACTTGAATTTGAAGGTAGTCCTCACTTTGCGCTTGATTACTTGGCAGAATCTCGTCAACATATTCCTTATTTCGCCTGTCAAGGTATGTGTTCCGCTACATATATTACGCTCTTCAGTCCGTATGTCCTTCGTTGTTTTAGAATTATGCTTGAGTATTTTTCGCCTTTCTACTCCACTCGCTTTGAAATATCTTGTCAATTTCTCTGTCTCATAAATCAATTTGACCGAGCGTTGTACCAGATCCTCTAAATTATCCTTGCGGGTTTGCTCGTCAATATCCGGATTTATGAAATGCGTACATGCTACTTCTGCACTGACACCATAGTTGCGCATAAGTAGTTCCATCTCATGCATCGTCCCGTACATATCTGCATCATCAGATAGGCGATGAAAGTTACAATCTTCAGGAAGAAATGCAAGGCGGCGGAATATTCCTTCGTCAGGATAACCGTATGAATACCCTTTCTTTTCCAACTTGTCACGAAGAATCTCAACAATAGCGATATTGACAAACAAATGGCGGATAATATCTTCCAGTATATTAATCTTTTGCTTTCGGCTTATTTTGGAATCATTGTACCATTTCCACACGCCAAAGATACCGAAAATGGTAACTATGGAAGCCGCAAAGGCTACACCCTCGAAATAGGGCGTCCAGCCCAAAGTCCCGTCCGTATTATAGTTAATCAAGGTAACTTGCGACAATATGCTATCAAGCGCGTGTATATTGTCTGCCAAAATCAATGAATCATTCATGCTAAAAGTATTTAATGGTTATTCAATCGTTACGCTAAACCTTTCTCTCTGGCAAGTAGCATAAGATATTCCTTTGCCGGCTCATATTCGTTCGGTATCACACCGTCCAATATCGCATCTTTTACTGCATTCTTCAACTCTCCCACTACAGCACTTGGCTGCAAATGTAGCAACTCCATAATCTCCTCCCCGCGAATAGGAGGCTGAAACTGACGCAGACGGTCCTTCTCTTCTATCTCGCACATCTTCCGACGCACAATCTGATAGTTGTGTTTGTATCGCTGAACCTTCTCCTCGTTTTTCGAAGTTATATCAGCCTCGCACAACAACATCAGGTCGTCTATATCATCTCCAGCCTCAAACAACAACCGACGCACTGCCGAATCAGTCACACGCTCTTCTATCAAGTTTATCGGACGCATGTGCAAATCCACCAACTTCATAACATACTTCATCTTCTCGTTTTGCGGCAACTTCATACGGGCGAAGATACGAGGTATCATCTTGCTACCCACATAATTATGATTATGAAAGGTCCAGCCAACACTGTCATCCCAACTCTTTGTGCGTGGCTTGCCTATGTCATGCAACAATGCAGCCCAACGCAACCACAGGTTATCCGACTTCGCAGCCACCGAGTCCAACACTTGCATCGTATGGCGGAATATATCCTTATGCCCGCGACCATCCTTCGTTTCCACACCCTTAAGAGCCGACAACTCCGGAAAAATGATGTTCAGTAGCCCTGTCTTGTCCAATAAGACCCAACCAACAGAAGGACGCCTCGAAAGCATAATCTTGTTCAGTTCCTCCACAATGCGCTCCTTGGTGATGATGTTTATCCGCTCACGGTTTCGTTCTATCGCCTCAAAGGTCGTCAGATTCAAATAAAATCCCAACTGCGATGCAAAACGAATACCCCTCAACATCCGCAACGGGTCATCCGAGAAGGTAATATCTGGGTCTAACGGTGTACGGATAATACACTCATCCATGTCATACAATCCGTCAAAGGGGTCCAACAATTCACCGTAATGTTCTTTGTTCAAGCAGATTGCCAACGCATTGATCGTAAAATCACGCCGCCGCTGGTCGTCTTCCAATGTCCCGTCCTCCACAATAGGATTACGCGAGTCTGAACAATACGACTCCTTGCGAGCCCCCACAAACTCAAGTTCCATATTCCCCTTTTTCACCTGCGCTGTACCGTATGTCCTGAACACCGACAAGTGCGAACCCCGTCCCAATGCCTCCTTTACCGCCTCAGCAAGACGGATACCGCTACCCACTACCACAATGTCTATATCGTCACTCTCCCGTCGGAGGAACAAGTCACGGACCCAACCGCCAATAACATAGCACGGCATTCCAAGAGCATCGGCCTGCTCTCCGACCAAGCGGAGAATAGGAGTGTTTATTCTATCATTCTCAACAACCATTACCTTACTGCTTTATTACTTGCAAAGATAATGTATTTTTTATTTTGGCACAAATGTTGTCGCTCAATCAGTAGTTATGAAACGCATTGTCACCATTCTCCTTATAGTATTAGCACCTATCGCTGCAACCCGAACCTGTGCAGCACGACCCGATTCCTGCCTCGTGCAAGTCCATAATGGCGACACCATCTACCTCGTTTCCTTGCGCACCGTATATGTGTACCCTCCCCTGCGCTTCAAAAACAAAAAGCAGGAGCGGTTCTATTGGAAAACCGTACGCGATGTCAAGAAAACTCTTCCCATCGCCAAAGTACTGACGCAGGAAATGAACCGCACCTACGACATTATGAGCAAGATGGACCGAAGGGATCAACGCAAATTCTGGAAGCAATACGAGAAAAACCTCTATGCACAATACGAGGACCAGTTCCGAAGCATGACCGCTTCGCAAGGGCAAATGCTCATGAAACTACTCAATCGGGAATGCGGACAAACTTCCTACGATGTCATCAAGTTCTACAAAGGATCTCTTACCGCCTCTTTTTGGCAGATGGTTGCAAAGATGGTCGGCAACGACCTCAAAGCCGAATATGACGGCAACGACAAAGACCAAATCACCGAACGCATCATCACACTCGTAGAAGCAGGACAGTTATAACACCCCTTTTCCACCGCCACCCTCACTATATGCTCTTAATAACTGTAGAGCCATAGCGTGCTATGGCTCTCTGCGTGGCTTCTTGCGTGGCAATATGTTTGATAATCCTTTGCCCGTCGTCTGTAACTTCGTTTAGGCTAACTGTAGAGCCATAGCGTGCTATGGCTCTCAACTCCCTTTTGCAGAACAAACAATATGTTCCCCTCCAACCTATGTAAACCCCTCAATAGATCAATATTATTTGGCTATTATTTGATTATTATTTGTTCCTTGTTTGTCCGTCCCATACCCGTCGTCTGTAACTTCGTTTAGGCTAACTGTAGAGCCATAGCGTGCTATGGCTCTCGACTTCCTTCCGCAGACAGAACAATGTGTTACCGTTTTACCTATATTGACAACTCCTATCAACTATTTACTTTCAACCATCAAACTTTAATATCCATTCTTCTATCCTATTTCCCTCTTTCCTCTAAACTCCCCTCCGCAAAGCCCTATATTTACTACCATTTCCAAAGGATTGATATAGGACGAATATAAGACGAATATAGGATGAATATAGAACGAATATAGAAATCACATTCCACAATCACCCCAAAATCATCCAATCAACAATCATAAAATTATTAAAATTTTTAGATTCAATCACTCGTTCAACTATATCCCCTATATCAACCATAAACGCCATACATCCAGTACACATCTCGCATATCAATTATCAATAAAGTATGGATAGTAGGAACAATAAGGATGTGTCTAAACTCTACTGCACACCCCTTTCCATAAAATATCCATATAGGGGTACTAAGTATGATGTTATAAAATACCTATATAGCCTTTATTGTATGATACACTTTGCGAATAAAATTCTCATAATCATTCAGAATGATAGAACTACCAAAATCAGAATAGTGGTTTGTACTTACTCGGATTTGTGTATTGCATTGTGTGTAAAAGTCCATATACTCTTTGTCAGTTTTCCCCAACAACGCATCATTGTTTGGAATATGTACCACATACAAAAGTGTCTTGTTGGGCGTATGGAAAAATCTGTCCACATTATCGTGCGATAAGGTAATATATTTAGCGGCATTATGCTCCGTGAATGTTTCCCACTTAGCAATTCGTTTATCTCTCTTATAATAGGGCAATCGGTCTAAGATAATGAATATCTGAAAATACGGGCAATTATTAGCGCGTATATTAGCAGTCTCGCCTAACATATTTTCGAAGTAGTTATTTGAATTCTGCGAATAATTCTGCATTATAAATTTTACGGCAATGCCGGCAATCGGCATATTTGTATCTGATTCACATATAGTCACATCCACCTTCTTATCTACATACCTCCCTTGTATATTCCCCTCTCTATCATCCTCCCACCCTTGTGAATGCACACAATATCCTATTCCCAACCGCAGAGACAAGTCTTTGGCTATAGCACCGTGTAATGGTTTCAATTTAGCCGTACTACGGGATGTCCCTGACTGAAGGAACTCGCAAAACGAATTGGAGATTACATCAAGAAATCCATTATTACTCAATGGAAAAGAGATCTCTTTGCTTTTCATATAGACCCAGTTTATAGTTAATATATTGTTCCAATTCTTTGGAACTGAAAGTATAATATCCGCCGCTCTTATAATGCCGTAATGTTCGGATATAATGCATAAATTCTTCTGTAAATAGAATGTCCCTTAAGGTATCCTTATCTACTTTTGTTAAGATATACAAACCACTATATACCCCTGCTCCTTCAACAACCTGTTTCAGTTTGATAGAGCCTTGGTTAATGAACAAACTATTGATAGCGTATTTATTAGTCCACACATCTTTCAAGGCTTGCGTCCGACCATATAAATACCACTCGGGACAATCCTGTTCACTTCGTCCTTTCAACAAGATTTCCTTGTTTTGTAATAAATAGTCACGGATAGCCGGAACAGAGAAAATTTGTTCTTTGGACAACGGCTTCCCCTGTGTATCGTAAGGATAGAAGGCATGATACCAATTCCCTGTAGATGCCTTTAATACAGGGATAGTATATTCTGTAAAAGGAAAACTCGGACGGATGAAGACATTGTCTGCAAGTGTGGCAAAACCATTCTTTACTTGCACATATTGTTTGTGCGGTGAGACAAATATCTTTCGTAATATAGCAAGCATTTGAGGATTAGCCATATACATATAGTTCCCTATCATAGTTTCCTCTATTGTCAAACAGTCTGTTACTAAAATAATATGCCGCTCACCTATATATTTGCAATATGTAAAATCATTGTGTCGAACGCCCTTCTCAAATAAAGCGATCATTGTATAAGTGGTCGCCGAAAAAGGTTGGAAGTGTTCCAGATCAATGAGTTTTACCAAGTTATGCTGTGTACGGATATATTGCCTGAAAACTCCACCTGCTACACTATTTATCCACGAACTCGGAGTGATGTAACATAATCGCCCGCCCGAACAAAGCATTTGGAACCCGATTTCATAAAACGCCAGATACAAATCGGTCATTCCTCCTTGCGTAAAACATAATTGCTTGATTGAAGCATAATTGTCCACAAGATTATGCACGCGTACATATGGCGGATTGCCCACCACAAAATCCATTTTACCATTGAATTTCGAAATGGTTAAGGCATCAGCATTGAGTATATCCCATGGTACATCAGGCACGCCCAATTCCTCCAACAATGTATCTAAATTTCGGATACATTGGGAATATGCCACGCCATCCAATTCTATACCATGGATATAGGTGGAAAGTTCCTGCTGTAAAACTTGGACATCAGATGATTGTTGCAGAAAAACAGCGCAGTAACGCCGTACTATTTCGCAGAGAAAAGCACCGTCACCACAACTGTTATCAATGATGTGCTTACGAAGAATGCGTGTGCCGACATACCCTGCTACATCGAGGATATCACACACTAAATAATGGGGCGTAAAGACCTGCCCTGATTGTTTTATAGTTGCCATATTGCATCATGGCGAAAGCATTATGCGGTATGGCAACACTACAGATTGGCGACTAAAAGAAAAGAATTTAACAAACGCTTTGGCTGCCGTATGAATATCATACAAACAAGACACACGAAAAGCAGATGTTCTCTTATCTCCTGTCGCGTGGCTGTAGGAATCGCCAAAAATGGAAGAATAAGTAAAACATCTGCTAACGCAGACGCTTACAACTTACTCGAATCCATTTTGTCTTTAAGAACTTCCTACATTCCGCGACAAATACCGAATAAATAGCAAACGCTATTAAATTAAGGAGTGTATGTATTATACCCCTATCGTACTCCCTTACACCATAGAGGTTATTTCAAAAGCAAAGGTAGCACTATTTTTTAACTTGTGCAACTTGAATAATTTATTGTATCTTTGCAGTGCGTTTCAACATGATATACTAACCAACGCCATTAGGCTGAATATGGTACTTAATTATATTTGGATAGGCTTTATACTGATTGCTGTAATAAGCGGTATTATACAGTTCTTCTTTTTAGGGGAGACCGATATATTCAACGCCATACTAAACTCCACCTTCGATTCTGCAAAGACAGGATTTGAAATATCATTAGGCCTAACAGGCGTACTCACACTATGGTTAGGTATTATGAAAATAGGAGAACGAGGAGGTGTCGTCGCATCATTCTCCCGAGTTGTAGCACCCTTCTTCTCGCGTATATTCCCCGATGTACCTAAGAATCACCCTGCTTATGCTAGTATGTTTATGAACATCTCCGCTAATATGTTAGGACTGGATAATGCGGCGACGCCTATGGGATTAAAGGCTATGCAAGAATTGCAGGAAATTAACCCCGACAAAAATCGAGCGTCCAACGCAATGATTATGTTCTTGGTGCTAAACACCTCCGGACTGACATTGATACCTGTCAGTATCATGGTCTATCGTGCTCAATTAGGCGCAGCAAACCCCGCCGATGTATTCTTGCCGATACTCTTAGCCACCTATTTCTCAACATTGGTAGGTCTTATATCGGTCTGTATAGCACAGCATATCCGTCTATGGGATAAGGTCATCCTACTCACATTGGGAGGACTGACAGCGTTCGTCGGGCTTATGTTATATGGTGCATACCGCCTCCCAGAACCTACACTCACCAAATGGTCAAGCATCTGTTCTGCAGTAATACTATTAAGTGTCATCGTCGCTTTTATTATAAAGGCAATGATACGGAAAGTCAATGTATACGAAGCCTTTATAGATGGCGCAAAAGATGGTTTTAAGACCGCTGTGGGTATTATACCCTACTTAGTGGCAATGCTCGTAGCAGTGGGGATGTTTCGAGCATCTGGAGCAATGGATTTAATGGTCGATGCTATTGCGTGTGTTGTAGCAACTATGGGGCTGAATACCGACTTTGTTCCAGCATTGCCGACCGCATTTATGAAGCCACTTAGTGGTAGCGGGGCAAGAGGACTAATGGTAGATGCAATGACGCAGTATGGAGCAGATTCGTTTGTCGGCCGATTAGTGAGTATTATGCAAGGGGCTACAGATACAACATTCTACATACTGGCAGTCTATTTTGGTTATGTAGGCATCAAAGATACTCGGTATGCTGTTGTATGCGGACTGATAGCAGATGTAGCAGGACTTGTAGCAGCGATACTGATAGCCTACTTGTTTTTTCATTAAAGGATAGATTCTCTCTCAACGATAGTCTAATATGATTTATTTTCAAGCAGATAATATCCCTCTTCCTGCATTACAACAGGAACAGGTGAATAATTGGATACATTCCATCGCTGCTTATTATGGCAAGCGGGTAGGGAACATACACTATATATTCTGCAACGACGAACGGATATTGGACGTTAATCGTCAGTTCTTGCAACATGATTACTACACCGATGTTATAACATTCGATTACTCTAATGGGGTCGTTCTTTCAGGGGACATATTCATTAGCGTGGATACAGTTCGTTCAAACGCAGCACAACAAAAAGTGCTGTTTGAACAGGAGTTATTACGCATCATCATTCATGGTGTGCTACACCTGACAGGTCAAAACGACAAAACACCGGAAACCCATGCACAAATGACCCAAAAAGAAGAACATGCGCTTGGACTATACAGTAAACTATTGGAATAGTTTTTGCTATCTATTGGTAATATAAACCCTTAATTTAAACCTTTATGAAGAAATTATTATCATTAGTAGGAGGCATCGCTATCGGAGCCATCTTAGGTATTCTTCTTGCCCCGCAAAGTGGTAAGGATACGCGTGAACAAATCAAGAAACTTATTCAAGAGAAAATGCCTAACTTGAGCAAAGAACGGTTGGAGCAGTTAGTAGACGAAGTGATTGCAAAATTAAAGAATCTATCTGCAGAATCTGTCGAATGCAAGTGCGATGAACAAGAAGCGTAGTTCGTTGGAACAACTCATTGAGGATGGTAAAGCGTATTTGCAAAAGCGAGGGGACTTATGCCGATTGGAGTTGGTAGATAAGTTATCCGTTATTTTAGGCTTATTCTTTACATTCTTGGTATTGGGACTATTGTTGTTGGCTGCTGTAGGCTATTTTTCAGTGGCTATAGTTGATAGTTTGTCTACTTGTATGCCTATATGGGCTGCATGTTGTATCATAGGTGGTGTATTTGTTGTGCTGTCTATTGTAGCGTATCTATGTAGGCACCCGCTATTTATCAACCCGCTTATTCGTTTGTTGAGCGGTATTCTGTTCCACAATGAAGAAAGGAAGGAGGATGAAGATGAGAGCCTTGAATGATATGCGTAATCAGCAAGATATAATGCGCCAGCGTAATCGGTTGAACAAAGAACTGAAGCGCTGCGAAAAGGCTTGCACGGCAGATGCTCAACAGGTGCGACAAGCATGGAAGAATGTAGGACGGATATTCTCTCTTGCATCGTCCTCATTTACTTATCTCTTGACAGGTTTGTCTATAGCAAAACATATATTCTGCAATAAGAAAGCCTGAGTCTAACAAAAAAGCCTCTCCACTCGGAGGGGCTTTTTTCTTTATTACTTGTATATTTATTCTACTTTAAGAGCGATACACTTCTATTGACAAATTTAGCAAGTGCTTCACCTCTTAATAGTCCGGACGCAAGCATAGCAATATCAATAAGTTGTGGAATCTGTTCATTGTCGTTGGCAAAAGCAGCATATACTTGTTTTTTCTGCTCGCGTAAAGCAGCAAGTTTCTTCGTACAATTATCAACTGAATCTTTCTCTTCTTGTGTAAGTTCCTCTTCTTTCTTACCTTTCTGTTGTTCTTGTAGCACTTTTTCTTCTTCTTTCTTGGTCTCTAATTGCTCGTTGATAGGTGCCACTTTGCTATCAGTAGCCGTATGTATAGCAGCAAGGAGCGATAGAACAAGCGGGTGTGCAGTATTGATAACCAAATTGTATTGGTCGGGCATCGTACCATAGAAAGAAAGTCCTTGCTGGTGTTGTGACATATCTTTCATACGACGCATAAACTCGTTTTGTGTAAGGAACACAGGTAGAGCAGACTCTCCTACTGCTTCGAACGATACAAATATATTTGTCTTATCATTTTTAGGCAAGCGTGATTCAAAGGCAAATCGAAGGGCCTCAGTATCTGCATCAGATAGTGTAACTTGTGCCTTCTCTTCTTTTTGAATAAGATTCTCTACTATATCCGAATCAACACGCACGAAGCGTACTGCCTCCTTCTTCTCTGTTCCATCGGTTTGATAATTGCTGTTCTTTTCTTCGGTCTGCGAGATAATATGCACATCCAATTCTCCATTCATCAGCAATACATCGTATCCCTTTTGTTTAGCACGCTCTATATATGCGTAGGACTCATCAGGGTCTTGTGTGTAAAGACAGATTAGGTTACCATTCTTATCGGTTTGTTGCTCTTTAATTTTATCTTTATACTCACTGAATGTAAAGAACTGGTGTTCTATATTCTCGAACAGAGCAAAATTGACTGCACGCTCGTAGAACTTTTCATCAGAGAGCATCCCATATTGGATGAATAGTTTAATATCGTTCCACTTTTTACAGAAGTCCTCTCTTTCATTCTTGAATATCTCTGCAAGTTTGTCTGCTACTTTCTTTGTGATATGAGATGATATCTTCTTTACATTCTGGTCCGATTGTAGATATGAGCGTGAAACATTTAGAGGTATATCAGGAGAATCGATGACCCCATGTAGAAGCGTTAGGTATTCAGGCACGATGTTTTCTATCTCATCTGTAACAAATACCTGGTTGCAATAGAGTTGTATTTTATTGCGGTGTACATCAAGGTTGTTCTTTATCTTCGGGAAATATAGAATACCTGTCAGATGGAAGGGATAGTCTACATTGAGGTGTATGTGAAATAGGGGTTCGTCTATTTGATTCGGGTACAACTCATGGTAGAACTTTGTATAATCTTCTTCTGTTAGGTCGGCGGGCTTTCGTGTCCATGCAGGATTTGTATCGTTGATGATATTATCTTCTGCGGTTTCTTGTTCGCGCCCGTCTTTCCATTCCTTTTTCTTTCCAAAGACGATCTCTACAGGAAGGAACTTGCAGTATTTGTTGAGTATTTCTTGTATTTTGCTATCTTCGAGCAGGTTGAGATTATCATCATCGAGATGTAGAATAATGTCGGTACCTCGTTCGGATTTGATGGTTTCTTCCATTTCATATTCAGGGCTGCCGTCACATGACCAATGGACTGCTTTCTCGTTTTCTTTCCATGACTGTGAGATTATTTCCACCCGTTTTGATACCATGAAGGCGGAATAGAATCCCAAGCCAAAATGTCCGATGATGGCTTGTGCGTTGTCTTTGTATTTATTGACGAACTCTTCTGCACCCGAGAATGCTATTTGGTTGATGTACTTATCTACTTCTTCGGAGGACATTCCAATGCCGTGGTCAGATACGGTGAGTGTATGTTTCTCTTTGTCGAGTAGTACGCGTACCTTTAGGTCTCCCAATTCTCCTTTGAACTCTCCTACAGCAGCAAGTGTTTTTAGTTTTTGTGTTGCATCTACTGCGTTGGATATTAGTTCACGGAGGAAGATTTCGTGATCGGAGTATAAGAATTTCTTGATGACGGGGAATATGTTATCTGATGTTACCCCAATATTACCTTTTGCCATAATTATAAGTGTTTAGATTCTTTGTTATCGATATATGTCAGATAGATTATTTACTAAATAAGTTACTGAAGAAGTTCTTTCTGTCGGAGGATGACGGTTTGACATTCTCTGAAGCAGATAATTGTTCCATTAGTTTCTTCTCATCTCGTGAGAGGTGTTCAGGGATATAGACATTAACATTGATGAGCATATCTCCTGTGGCGTACTGTCGTCCGTATTGGTCGATAGTAGGCAGTCCCTTACCTCGTAGCCGTAATACTTTACCGGGTTGCGTACCTGGTGCTATAGTGACTTTGACTTTCCCGGTTAGTGTAGGTACCTCTATTTGTCCGCCGAGCGTAGCCGTAGGTACTGATAGAAGCAGGTTGTAGATTAGGTCAGAGCCGTCGCGTATGAGTTCGGGGTGTTCTACTTCTTCGATGAGTACGAGCAAGTCGCCATTTATTCCTCCTCTTGGTGCAGCGTTGCCTTTACCTTGCATGGTTAGTTGCATACCGTCCATGACACCTGCAGGGATGTGTATGGATATGACTTCTTCATCTCGTACGATGCCTTCTCCATTGCAGTGCGGACATTTGTTGCGTACAATTTTACCCTCGCCGTGACATACAGGGCAGGCATCTTGTACCTGCATCATACCGAGAAGTGTGCGTTGTGTACGCACTACCCGACCTGTTCCGTGGCATTGTTGACAAGTCTCCACTTTACCGTCGATAGAGCCTGTAGCGTGGCAGTCAGGACAAGGTATTTGTTTTTTGACGCGTATCTTCTTATCAACTCCCGTTGCTATTTCTTCGAGTGTCAGTTTCACTTTTACCCGAAGGTCGCTTCCCCGTGCTACCCGTTGTCCTGCAGTACGCCCTGAAGTAAATCCCCCGAATAAATCACCAAAGCCCGTCCCTCCAAAAAGGTCGCCAAATCGTGAGAAGATGTCTTCCATAGACATGCCTCCAGATGAGAAGCCCGCAGCACCATTCATGCCTGCATGTCCGAACTGGTCGTATCGTTGCCTCTTTTGCGGGTCGGACAAGACTTCATACGCCTCCGCTGCTTCTTTGAACTTCTCTTCTGCAACCTTGTCTCCCGGATTTTTGTCCGGGTGATATTGTATAGCCTTTTTACGGTAGGCTTTTTTTATTTCGTCGGCTGAGGCGTTTTTATCGACGCCGAGCACTTCGTAGTAATCTCTTTTTTCTGCCATAGGATAGATGTCCTCTTGTTAGTTGTATTAGTTACCTACCACCACTTTGGCATAACGAATGACTTTTCCTGCGAGGGTGTAGCCTCGTTGTGTGCAGTCGATAACTTTGCCTTTCTGTTCAGGTGTTGTAGATGGTATAGTGGTGATGGCTTCATGGAACTCGGTATCAAAATCGGAGTCGGTAGTTTCGATAGGTTCTACTTCATACTTTTTGAGGAATGCGAGGAACTTGTCGTATATAAGGTTGATACCTTGTCGTACGGCTTCTATATCGTCGGTTTGAGCCATTGCGGTTTTTGCCCGTTCGAAGTCGTCAACAAGAGGTAACATATCACAGAATATCTTCTCTCCTGCTGTTTTTGTTAGTTCGAGTTTCTCTTTATTTGTTCGCTGGCGGTAATTATTGAACTCTGCCAACATTCGTAAGTTTTTATCTGCCAAATCGGCACATTTCTGTTCCAATTCAGCGATATGTTCGTTTAGTTGTTCGTCGGTTGGTTGATCGTTGTTGTTTTCTTCAAGCGGCTGTTCTTGTTGTTGTTCTTCTGTTGGTTGTTGCGGTGCAGCAGCCTCCGTCTGTGCAGTCTTTTCTGTTGCCTTGTTGTCGGCAGTCGGTTGAGAAGATGTATTCATATTGTTTTTGTTTTTCTTGAACATGGTTGCATTTATTATATAGTCGTTTTGTAGTAAGCAAAAAGATTGCCATGTGTATGGTGCTGCCAGAATGGCAGGGAGGATTTTTGTTTAGTTGATAGTTGATGGTTGATAGAGGATATAGTTGGAACGGATAAAAATGTGTATCTTTGCGGGCGCAAAATGAAATGTTATACTATGAAGAAACTATTATTATCGATTCTTTTCTGTGGTATGGGTGTGTCGTTTTATGCTGCCCAGACCACTTATACTTTTACCTCCAAGACTTGGGCATCGAAGGTGGGTAGTGTTGTTACCGACGGTAATACTGACGGTTGGACTTCGATAGAAGCAGGTCAGGACTATGTAGTTGGTCGTGAGACCCCTCAAGGATTGAACGGTCAAGGTATACGCATTACCAATTCGACGAATGCGGAAGCACAGTCGGTGTTTGCTTTTACGGATGTGCGCAAGTTGGTGCTAAACTATTGTACCAATAACAAGAAAGGCAAGGGGGATGTTGTTATATGGGTAGGAGATAATGATTCGATAGTTACCTCTATTGCGGCTCCTTCGGACAACGGAGGTTTGAACAGGGAAGTAGAGATAGTTGTCCCTTTTGTTCAGTCGGGAAAGATCCGAATGAAAGTTAAGTGTGCAGAGAGCAGCATTTATATCAATGAGATTACTGTAAAGGCATCGAATGCAAGTCCTTCGGTGGGTGGTTTGACAAAGAGCAGTTTTCAGTTGGTGACCAATATATCGCAATTAGCGGATAGTGATGAGGTGATGATAGGTGTGTCGGGTTCGTCGTATAACTATGTTATGGGTGTGTATGATGAGTCTGTGAGCAGGAATAATATACATGCCGTTCGTGCATCGTATTCGGCAGACCGTAATACGGTTAGTGAAGTGGCTGAGGCTGTTTATCGGTTGCGAGTGGTTACGAATGTGGAAGACGGCAGTGTGTCGTATACATTGCAGGACTATACAGATTGGTATATTGTGGCGAGCGGCGGCAATCCTAACAGGGGTAATAATAATTACTTGACTGTATGGGATACGGTGGACAGTCCTTCGTACGGCCGTTTTGGTTATTGGACGATACATATAGCGGACGATGGTGCGGCATCGGTAGTTAATGAGGGTTCGTCAAGAAGTAAGATGCTACAGTATAACAACAACGGAGGTACGCCTATTTTTGCTTGTTATGAGAACGCATCTCAGACCGCCGTTACTCTTTATCGCCGTGTTAGTGTACCTGCCGATGATGAGGCGTATATACAACCTACTTTTGTGAATTTCGGTACGGCATTGCTTACTGCGGAGAGTATCAGCGATACGAAGAGCATAGTTGTTAATGCTATCAATCTGACGGCGGAGATCTGTGCCTCGTTGAAAGACGGGTCGGTGTTCTCGCTTGACAAGACGGAATTGGATAGGGACGGTGATCGTTTGAGTGTTTCTTATCAGGTGTCGGCCGAAGGTGCATACAAGGATACTATTGTATTGAGCAGCGGCAGTACGCAGGTGGAAGTGCCGATCTTCTTATATGTGAACAGGCTTCTTACGATAGCGGAGGCAATGCAGTTGGATGAACAGAGTACTTGTTATCTGCAAGAGGTGGTAGTGACAAAGAAGTATAACAAATATATCTTTGTGCAGGATAGTACGGGTTCGATGTTACTTTTTGATGGTGGTAATATGTATGGAAAAGAGTTGTCGAATGGTTATCGTTTGCAGGGAGTTACGGGCAAGTTTCAGAATTATTACGGAAATCCGAGTGTGAACCTTTCTGCAGCGTTTACTTCGATCAAGGGTAAGGAATGTTTGCCTGCGGAACAACCGACGGCTTTGACAGAAGATGATGTATGTCGTTTTATTATTGTCCGCAATACGACCTTTAATGGTGATATGGAGTGCCTTATAGGTGGTGTTTATGTACCTTTGTATGCTTTGTTTGGTGAGATGCCGACGATTAGTGAGGGTATGCGTTATGATGTGTCGGGTATTGTTTACAACTACAATGGTGTGGTGTTGTGTCCTGTTTCGGCGACGGAAGTCGGTACGGGTGTTGATGATGTAAGGTTGGCTGAACAATTGCAGTGGCGAGATGGCATGTTGCTTAATCCACAAGGGTTGCCACTGCGTATCTATTCGGTTTCCGGTACGCTCGTATTTAGTAGTTGCGGGGATGTTTGTACGGCAGAATGGGCGAGTGGTACTTATCTGATTTGTGCGGATGGTTTGAAGCCTTTGAAACTGACGATATGGTAAAGATGTTGCGCATAGGTATAGTGGGTGCTGAGTCGTGCGGGAAAACTACACTCGCCCTATCTCTTGCGCAGCAACTACATGGGACTTTCGTGGGTGAGTATGCCCGTGATTATGTAGGGCAGTTGTCTGCTCCGTACACATATAATGATGTGGTGCATATTGCAAGGAAGCAGTGTGAAGAATTGTCGGCAGATTATCCGACGAAGTGGGTATTTTATGATACGGAACTGATTATCACAAAGGTATGGTTCATGCATAAATATGGTTGTTGCCCTGCTTTCGTGACGGAAATGCTGAGGTCTTATCCTCTTGATTTTGTGCTGTTGTGTGCCTGCGATTTGCCTTTTGTTCCCGACCCTTTGAGGGAGAACCCTGCTATCCGTCCGCAACTGACTGCGTGGTACAGAGAAGAGTTGGAGGAATACGGGATACCCTTCAGTGTTGTGAGTGGTATGGGAGATGCGCGTTTGCAATCTGCCTTGCACGCATTGAAACGGTTTGACTAAAGAATGCAGTAAAATCGCGTTGTGTTTTATCAATAGAGGTTATATTTTCAGGGTGTGATTTTGGTGGGTGATGAGTACCATTTTGGGAGGTAGTTTATAGGTTCGTCCTATATTCATCCTATATTCGTCCTATATTCATCCTTTGAAACAGGCAGTATTTATCGGGCTTGACGGATGGTGAGTTTTTCGTTTTGGGGTTGAATAGGTATGCTTTCGGGCATGAATTCCATTTAGATCCTTTAAGAATTGAGTATAGCGGAGCAGGGGAGTGGGAAGGAAGTGGAATTTGACGGGATGGGAATGTGGCATTGCGTTGGTTTGCAGTAGGTTGACAGGATGATGGAAGATGGGATGGGGCAGGGTGGTGGTGCTATGGAAGGGGTGTTCTTACAGGGAAAACATTATTTTTTACCGAAAACGCTTGCATAATCGGCACAGAAGCACTACCTTTGCAGTCGCTCTTGTAGAAGACGGCGGAAAGCATTTTGCTGGGGATGAAATTGCCTAATGGTGTAATGGTAGCACTACAGATTCTGGTTCTGTCTGTCTGGGTTCGAGTCCTGGTTAGGCAACAATAGGGAGATACGGTTTGCAGTTTGCAACAATCTTCTTTCTTTGTATTTCACAGATAACACATTTTCTCTTGCATGTATCGGCAAAAGATTGTACCTTTGCGGTGGTAAATTTTGCAGATGAACGGATAAAGGATGCCGATTGTAATGGATAGGAAGGAGCGCAATGGTCGCAAAGGCTCACGGATGTTGATGTTGGGTATTGCGACGGTGTTTGCCGTGTGCGTCTATGCGCAGGGGGGTAGTAGTGTATATTCGTTCTTAGACTTGCCTTATTCTGCCCGTTTGAACGGGTTAGGCGGTTCGACGGTATCGTTGAAGGAGGCGGAGTTGAGTTTGTTTACTTGTAACCCCGCCTTGCTGAGTCCTGCGACTGACAAGGTTCTGCAACTCAATTATGCGCACTATTTGGAGGGCGTGAACATCGGTTCGGTGCTTTACGGACATAATTACAAGGAGAATTATTTTGCTGCTGCGATCCACTACTTGAACTATGGGAAGTTTGATTATGCGGATGAGTTGGGCAATCGGTTGGGGACTACTTTTACTGCGCAAGACATGTGTATCACTTTGTCTTATGCACGGCAGTTGGGTCCTTATTTCACGATAGGAACATCGTTGAAGCCTATCTATTCGCATTACGAGTCGTACTCGGCGTTTGCTTTGGCTGCTGATGTGGGCGGGCATTTCCAAACGAGGGACTCTACCTTTCAGTTGGGCATCAGTTTGCAGAATATCGGTTGGCAGTTGAAGGGCTTTTATACGACCGAGTCGGGTCAGCACAGAGAGCGGTTGCCCTTGAATCTGCAGTTAGGCATGAACTATCGTTTCAAGCATGCTCCGATACGGTTGAGCATGACTATTCATAATATGCAGCGTTGGGATTTGAGTTATCAACTCACCAATCAGCCGACGCAAGAGACCTATTCTGACGAGGAAGTGGTTACGGGCAATTCAATACCGTGGTATGATATGATGTTCAGACACACCATATTCGCCATTGATATTGTTCCGAAGAGCGATAGGTTTTATGTTACCCTTTCTTATAATCACCGTCGCAGGATGGAACTCGGTCTGAAGGACCAGCGTTCTTTTGCCGGTTTTGCCATTGGCGCAGGGTTGCGAATCCGCAATTTCCAACTTGGTGCAGCGTTCTCGCAGCAGACTAAAGGAGGATATATATACCAAGTCAGTTTGTCGATGAACATCAACGAGTACCTCAAATAACGATGAGACGCATCAATGTTGCCATAGACGGATATTCTTCATGTGGCAAGAGTACGATAGCGAAGGCTCTTGCCCAGTATGCCGGTTACGCTTACATAGACTCTGGTGCGATGTATCGTGCCGTTGCGCTTTACTGTTTACGGAGCGGTATAATGGATGAGGAGCATATAGATGAGGAGATGCTGCGGGCGAGGATTGCATCGTTGCATATCAGTTTTCGTGTTACCTCTGAAGGACAGAGGATTTGCCTGAACGGAGAGGATGTGGAAAGTGAGATCCGTACCTTGGCAGTGGGAAACGGTGCGTCGCGTGTCAGTACGATAGGCTTTGTGCGGGCGTTCCTGGTGGAACAGCAACAGCGGATGGGACGAGAGAAGGGTGTAGTGATGGACGGACGGGATATTGGTACGGTGGTCTTTCCTACGGCAGAGTTGAAACTGTTCCTTACGGCTGCTCCGGAAATACGGGCTCGTCGTCGTTTTACAGAACTGCAGGAGAAAGGGCTGAATCCTGACTTTGAAAGCGTGTTGCGAGATGTGAACGATAGAGATTATCGGGATACGCATCGACAGGAGAGTCCGTTGCGACAGGCAGAGGATGCGGTTGTGGTGGACAACAGCAGCATGAACAGAGAACAACAATTCGAATATATCCGCAAGATATTTGACCAGCGAATAGCCGAATAACGCTTTATGATAGCGAGATGCGCATAACAATCGATAAACAATCGGGCTTCTGCTTTGGTGTGGTGAAGGCCATCAGAAAGGCGGAGGAAGTGCTGCAGTCGGAAGGTCATCTCTACTGTTTAGGTGATATTGTACACAATGCTGAGGAGGTGGAACGCCTCTCTCGTTTAGGTTTGGAGAGTATAGACTACAATACTTTCTGCAGTCTGCACAAGACGGCAGTGCTGCTCAGGGCACACGGAGAGCCACCGGAGACCTACCGGATAGCAAGAGAAAATAATGTGGAGATTATTGATGCCAGTTGTCCTGTGGTACGGAGTTTGCAAAGGAACATACGACGAACCTACGAACAGATACAGGCGGATGGAGATGGCGGGCAGATTGTTATTTTCGGGAAGAGAGGTCATGCGGAAGTGGTAGGATTGGAGGGTCAGACGGATGGGAACGCGATAGTGGTGGAGTGTGTAGATGACCTTGTGAAGGTGGATATGCGTTTGCCTATATATCTGTTTTCGCAGACTACGAAGTCGGTGGGTGAGTTCATGGCACTTGTCGGAGAGATTGAGTATCGGCGCGAGACGGAAGGTGTGCGGGATGTTGTTTTTGAGTGGCATGACACTATCTGCGGGCAAGTTCGAAACCGCATAGACCATATTGCCCAGTTTGCTGCGCAGAATGATGTAGTACTCTTTGTGGGAGGGGAGAACTCCTCGAACGGGAAGGTGCTTTATCTTCGGTGCAAGGAGGTGAACCGGAACACATTCTTTCTTTCGAGTGCGAAAGATATAACCCAAGCGATTGTGACGGCGGTGCAAGGGGCGGACAAGGTAGGTATATGCGGTGCGACCTCTACGCCATTATGGCTTATGGAGGAGGTGGCAGCAAGGCTGACAGAATGTCAGGGTATGGCAGAAGGATAATTTAATACACACAACCAATACATTAACTGAACAACTATGGAATACAGAATCAGAACCATTGGAGTCCTCACTTCAGGTGGTGACGCACCGGGTATGAATGCCGCCATCCGCGCCGTGACACGGACGGCTATTTACAACAGTATCCGTGTTAAGGCCATTTATCGTGGTTACAAAGGACTGATCACGGGAGAAATAAAAGAGTTTTATACCGAAGACGTGAGTGGTATTATCCAACGCGGAGGCACTATACTCAAGACTGCACGATGTGAGGAATTCCGCAGCGCAGAAGGACGCAAGATCGCCTACGAGACAATGCAACGCGAAGAGATTGATGCTTTGGTTGTTATCGGCGGAGATGGCACATTCACCGGTGCGCGTCTTTTTGCTCAAGAGTTTAATGTGCCTATTGTGGGCATACCGGGTACGATAGATAATGACTTGTGGGGGACAGATAGTACGATAGGGTATGATACGGCTCTTAACACGATTATGGATTGCGTGGATAAGATACGCGACACGGCATCTTCGCACGAGCGGGTGTTCTTTGTAGAAGTGATGGGACGCGATGCGGGATTCTTGGCACTTAACAGCGCATTGGCTGCGGGGGCTGAGGCTGCTATTATCCCTGAGCGTAAGACACCGGAGGAACAATTAGAGACCTTTATTGGTAATGGCTTCCGTAAATCAAAGAGTTCGAGTATTGTTATCGTCGCAGAGAATCCGACAACGGGAGGTGCGCAGGGTTTAGCCGATACGCTGAAGAAAAATCATCCGGAGTATGATGTGCGCGTGACGATTCTCGGTCACTTGCAGCGGGGTGGCAGTCCGACATCTTACGACCGTATACTTGCAAGCCGTATGGGTGTTGCGGCTATTAGTGCCTTGCTTGAAGAACAACGAAGCATTATGGTAGGGCTCAAGAACGATGATATTGTGTATGTGCCTTTCTCACAGGCGATAAAAGATGACAAGGATGTTAAGCCTGATAGTGTGCAAGCACTGCAGATACTGTCTATATAGCACAAGCATTATGTCGTATCATCAATCAACAGCACTATTATTCATTTTAGCCATCTTTGTCGCATGTAACGGAGGTAATGTAATAGACGACCCGCGTCGGGAGGACTACGATACAACAAAGATTCACGAAGATACAACATGGGCGCGTGTTTCGATGCAGCGTTCTGTTACGGGTGTGCAGCCTATGACGGGATTAGTTCTTTGGACCGATTATGCAGAGGAATTGCATTCGAGATATGGTCAATCGATCTCGTTGGAGTATTCTTATTGTCTTCCCTGTAAAGTGGTTACGGGTAAGACGGGCGATGAGATACAATACGATTGGTCTTCGTTCGACGAGATGTTAGATGGCATTGCCGCTCGTGGGCATCAGGCTATTGTGCGCTTTCGGTATGAGTATCCGAGTGGTACGGATGTGGATGGCAAAAAGGGGACAACAGCAGTGCCTGCCTATATCAAAGCATTGCCCGATTATCACGAGACCTATAGCAAGAACCCTGGAGGTGACGGACCTACCTATTATGCTGACTGGAGTAATGCAGAACTGCAGTGGTTCACTACACAATTCTATACAGATTTCAACGAACGATATGGCAACGATTCTCGTCTGGCTTTCATAGAAGTTGGTTTCGGGCATTGGTCGGAATACCATACCTATGGTACAGATGTTCAATTAGGAATCAATTTCCCCTCAAAAGCGTATCAAACAGCCTTCTTACAACATCTTGCCACAACAATGACTATCCCGTGGTCGGTAAGTATTGATGCTGCCGATACAGACTACTCCCCTATAACCGAGAACAACATCTTGATGAACTTGAACTTCGGTTTGTTCGACGATTCATTTATGCACAAACAGCACGATAAAGTGCAAGGTGAGGGGTATAACGAAGAGTGTTGGCTCGCTTTAGATACCACCCGATGGAAAAGAGGCGTGTGTGGTGGCGAAATCAGTTATTATGCCGACAAAGACCAACGCAACTTCCTCAATCCCAATGGAATGTATGGTGTTACATGGGAAGCAGCATCGGCCAAGTATCACATCACATTCATGATTGCCAACGATGCGCCTGAAACCACCTATGGAACCCCCGAACGCTTCAGAGAGGCAAGTATGCAATGTGGTTATCATTTCAAGGTACTCGACTGCCTGACTAACAGCACCGAGACAAAAGTCCTTGTCAAGAATACTGGCATTGCGCCACTCTATAGAGATGCCTATTTTTCCATCAACAATTCTCGCAGCGAAGAGTCTTTGCGCGGACTGCTGCCGGGTGAACGCAAACTAATTCTCATCAAGCAACCACTAACCAACGAGCAAGATTTGTGTATCGTGTCCGACGCTATAGGGACACAACAGAAGATTGAATATGAATGCAGCATACACGCCAAAGGGACTGAATAAAGAAGTACTGCGTCTCGCATTGCCGAGCATATTGGCAAGTGTCACCATCCCTCTCGTAGGAATGGTCGATACGGCCATCGTCGGACATATAGCAGACGCTACGGCTATCGGTGGTATTGCTATTGGTACTATGTTGTTCGACCTGCTCTATTGGAACTTCGGCTTCCTGCGAGTCGGCACAGGGGGTATGGCGGCACAAGCCTATGGCCGGAAAGATAAGGCTGCCATGTCCAATATCTTGGCGCAAAGTCTCGGTATCGCTTTTTCTGCCTCTCTGCTGATATGGGCATTGCAATGGGTTTTCGTCAATTTGGTCTTGTGGTTCGTACCTTGTTCCGAAGAAGTATCTCTCTTTGCCCAACGCTATTTCTATGTGCGTGTATGGGCTGCCCCTGCCACTTTAAGCCTCTTGGCTATCAAAGGCTGGCTCATAGGCATGCAAGACACCATCGGTCCCATGATTTGCGACTTGGTGGTCAATGTCGTCAACATCGTTGCCAGTTACCTTCTCGCTGTCAAGACCCCTCTGGGTGCTATCGGTGTCGCATACGGCACCGTCGTGGCGCAATACACAGGACTTCTGGTTGCCTTTATCCTTCTCTATAAATACCGTACCGTCATCCGTACTCTCGACTGGAAACATTGTATCCGCTGGAGCGAAATGCGCAAACTCTTTGCTCTCAACAGCAATCTCTTTCTGCGCTCACTCTGTTTCATGATCGTCTATGTCGGCTTCACCACTATGGCGGCAAAGTATGGCGACGAAGAACTGGCAGTTAGCAGTATCATTATGAAACTATTGCTGCTCTATTCCTACTTCCTTGATGGCTTCGCTTACGCAGGAGAGGCACTAACAGGCCGCTTCTTCGGAGAAAGAAACAAAACAGCATTGCGCAAGGTCGTCAGGATACTCTTCCTATGGACACTTGTCATAGGTGTTGTAAGCACCGTCATCTACGCCGTCGGAGGAGAATGGATGGTGCGTATCATGACCGACAACCAAGAGATAATCAACTGCGCACGCAAATACCTTTTCTGGCTTGTACTCATGCCTCTCGTCAGTTGTGCAGCGTTCATCTGGGATGGTATCTATATCGGAGCAACGGCGGGCAAAGAGGTCAGAAATTGCATGATATTCGCCGCCGTCGGGTTTATCATCACCTACTTCGCCCTCGAGAATAGGCTCTTGGTACAAGCACTCTACATTGCCTACTTCGTTCACCTCGTCATCCGTGCAGTCTATCTGACCATCAAATGGAGGTCTATCGAACGGCGCATCGAACTCAATGAAACGATTCTAAATACATAACTTACTATGAAAAGAACATTCTTACTTTGGATCTCTTGCCTCGTTCTGACAAGCCTGTCCGCACAAGTCTGGAAAGCAGATACGGGAGATGGTTATTACCGTAACCCTATACTCTATGCCGACTATTCTGACCCCGATGTATGCCGTGTAGGCAACGACTTTTACATGACCGCATCATCTTTCAACGCCGTACCTGGATTGCAGATTCTCCACTCAAACGACTTGGTACACTGGGAGATTATCGGTGCGGCTCTACCCGAAACCCTCCCCGGTACAGAGAACATCGAAGCACCACAGTATGGCGGATGTGTATGGGCTCCGTCTATTCGCCACCACGATGGAACTTTCTATATCTACTACGGCGACCCCGATAGAGGTATCTATATGTTGCATACCAAAGACATACAAGGTCTATGGAGCGAACCTGTCCTTGTAAAAGCAGGTAAGGGACTTATCGACCCCTGTCCTCTTTGGGACAACGACGGACGCGTCTATCTCGTCCATGCCTTTGCCGGTAGTCGGGCAGGACTGAAAAGTGTGCTTGCGCTTATGGAACTCTCACCCGATGGAAGCAAAGTCCTGCGGGATAGCAAAATCATCTACGATGGTCACAAAGATAATCCCACCATCGAAGGACCCAAGTTCTATAAACGCAACGGCTACTACTATATCTTTGCGCCTGCAGGAGGAGTCAAGCAAGGGTGGCAGTTGGCTATGCGGAGCCGCAATGCCTATGGCCCCTACGAAACCAAAATAGTCTTGGAACAAGGCGAGACCGCTGTCAATGGACCTCATCAAGGGGCTTGGGTCGATACCGAAGCAGGCGAAGATTGGTTCATCCACTTCCAGGATGCAGGAGTCTATGGGCGCATCGTCCACCTGCAACCCATGTCTTGGGAGAGCGACTGGCCTGTCATGGGCAGATATGGTACTCCCGTCGCCAAACACAAGAAACCGATCGTAACTGCTCCTGTCAAACCGTGCTATATAGCCGAATCTGACGAGTTCGACTCTCCTTCATTGGGACTGCAATGGCAATGGGCTGCGAATGTAAATCCCAAATGGTACTACTGCGATGCTGTTGCAGGCTACCTCCGCTTGTTCTCCTATTACTCGTCTTCTGCCAATACACCCAATGTCCTGCTGCAGAAGTTCCCCGCACCTGCCTTCCAAGTAACTGCTCGTATGCGCTTCTGTCCCGATGCCAAACACAAAGGTGAACAGGCAGGACTCATTTTAGATGGACCGAAACCGGCGTATATGGTCATGAAGAATCTGGCAGACGGCATTGTACTGAGTTTCAAGGCAGAAACTTACAACATGGCTCTGGCAAGCGTCGAACCAAATGCATGGGTCTATCTGCGTATGCAGTGTAAACCCAAAGGGGAGTGCGTCTTCTCCTATAGCCTTGATGGGAAAAAGTTCAAGACCATCGCCATACCCGTTCAAGCCACACAACGAGACTGGATCGGTGCGAAAATGGGACTCTTCTGTACCCGTGCCGCAGAGGGGAAGAACGACGGAGGTTGGCTCGACATCGACTATTGGCGGGTAGAACCTTTGCAAAAGTAAACCCCAAGCCAACAACCTCATCCTCGTGCCGTACTCCTGTGCGGCACGAGTGATATATCTCCAAATCCCCCGTCCTGCACCCTCCTTAAAAGTAACCCATCGCCAACGCCCGTCATTCCTATGTATTTCAAAGGTTTAATATAGGATGAATATAGGACGAATATAAGACGAATATAGGATGAATATATCATGATGTGACGAGGTATATACAAAATTGTGACGAAATACGATACCTAATCCATACTTGTCAAATTGTAAATTATCCAATTGTCAATTCCATATACTGACTGCAAAACCATACCATGCTATGGCTCTCTTCACACCATCTCCATTTGCCCATCAAATGGATCATCGTTTATGCTCGCTGTAAAACCATACCATGCTATGGCTCTCTTCACACCATCTCCGTTTGCTTATCAAATGTAACATCGTTTATGCTCGCTGTAGAGCCATAGCGTGCTATGGCTCTCAACTCTCCTTCGCAGACTAAACAATATGTTACCCTCACACCTCTATAATCCCCACCAATGCACAACCATCAACGATGCGACTTTCATATTGGCTGTAAAACCATACCATGCTATGGCTCTCAACTCTCCTTCACAGAACAAACAATATGTTCCCGTTAAACCTAATTAACCCTTTCAACCAATTAAACAACACTACTATAAACCCACAACTTTTCTCAATCTCGCAGAAACATTTGTACAACCAACCAAAAATCTGTAACTTTGCACGAATTTTGTAGTGTAAAACCAACAAAGACAAATAGACAATCATGGATAAACTCAGTTACGCCTTAGGGGTAAGCATAGGACAAAACTTGAAAAGTAGTGGCGTCAACAAACTGCAATACCAAGACTTCGCACAAGGCATCGAAGATATTCTCTCGCCTAACCCAACCAAAATCACAATGCAAGAGGCACAACAACTTTTGCAGAATTATTTTACACAGTTGGAGCAGGAAATCTCCGCCGCTGAAAAAGAAAGAGGCAAACAATTCTTGGAGGAAAATGCCAAACGGCAGAATGTACACACTACCCCTTCAGGACTGCAGTACGAAGTAATCGAATCCACACTTGGCAGAAAACCCAAAGCAACCGACACTGTACGAGTACACTACGAAGGAACACTCATCGACAATACGCCGTTCGACAGTTCATATAAGCGAGGCGAACCGGTATCATTCCCACTTAATCAGGTCATCAAAGGATGGACAGAAGGACTGCAACTCATGAGCATAGGCTCTAAATACAAGTTCTATATCCCCTACAACCTGGCGTACGGAGAAAGAGGGGCAGGACAGCAAATACCACCCTATGCCACACTCATCTTCACCGTCGAACTGCTAAACATTGAATAATTCTTAATAATATTATAAAGCAATGAAAAAAATCGGAATTTCCTTATTGGTTCTTTGCATGGCAATGGTTTCTTGCAGCCATTCCTATGAGGTAAAGAAAATTCAATTGTCAGATCAAACAGATAGTATCAACTATGCATTGGGCTATCTTAATGGCTCACAAATCAAAATGTTCTACCTGGCTAATGATTCTAGTAAAGCAGTCATAAACGAGTTTATAAACTCCTTAACGAAAGGCTACGAGAAAAAAGAATCGCTCTCCCAAGTAGAACAAATGGGACAAGATTTAGGCATCTTTGTCAAACAAATGGAAAAAACAGGGCTCGCCGAAAATCCACGCTATCCTGTTAATGAGAAAGCCTTCTTTCAAGGCATAGTCAATGGTATTCACCACGATACACTCATAATGAACGCAAATAACGCACGCCTATTTTATCAAACCAAACTAATGGCGGCGTACACAGATACTATCGGCCACAAAGATGTCAAACTCGTCAAAGGAAAATGCCCCAACAGAGTCAAATCTATCGCACTCAAGAATCTCATAGATAGCATCAGTTATGCTTTCGGCTATGTCAATGGTGATGGCATCGCACAAAATCTCTTGGTGAACGATACCACAGGCAAAGAATTCAAAACCCTGGTTAAATCCATCAACAAAGGACTGTCCTTCAAACGAGTAAATCCGGAGTTGGCACAAATGGCGAACAATATAGGCTCAACCATCGCCAAACAAGAGAAAGAAGGACAACTCATCGGTATTGAAGGCATAGAAACACGATTCGAACTCATCAAACAAGGCTTCGTCAATGGTTTCTACGGCGATACTATTATGTTCACATTCCCACAGGCAAACGACTATCTGCGCAGCGCACTCAATGAGATACAGTTCGGAGAAATACGCCGCGAAGGAGAAGCCTTCCTGGAGGCTAACAAACTCAAAAAAGGAATCATTACGACGGAATCAGGACTCCAATACGAGGTCTTGGTCGCAGGAAAAGGTGCCGTACCTACCAAAAACGATAAAGTATGCGTACACTACCATGGCACACTCATAGATGGTACCGTCTTCGATAGTTCCGTAGAGCGTGAAGAACCCGCAGAATTTGGTGTCACGCAGGTCATTCCGGGCTGGACTGAAGCAATCCAATTAATGCCTGTAGGCTCAAAGTGGCGACTCTACATCCCATATTATTTAGCCTACGGAGAAAGAGGCGCAGGACAACAAATATCACCCTACGCTACTCTCATCTTCGAAGTTGAATTGCTCGGTATAGTCAAATAACTCTGAGCAACAAGCCGCAATCATACAACAAGCCCGCTTCCCACATCGGGGAGTGGGCTTATTGGTAAAAGAGAATACTGTTACCTTCAACCTGCACAATGGGCATCATCGCTAAACAAAGTTTCAAAGGTACTGTCGTCAATTATCTTGGTGTATTCATCGGATTTCTGACGACCTTCTTTGTACTAACCCGTTTCCTATCCCCAGAGGAAATAGGACTGACACGCGTACTAATCGATGCCGCTACTATATTCATCAGTCTTGCAGGATTAGGCACTACATCCTCCATAGTCCGTTTTTACCCCTACTTCTTTGATAAAAACAACAATTGTCACGGCTTCTTCTTTCTTACAACCCTCATACCTTTCGTCGGTTTTATTCTATTCTCGTTTCTCTATTGGGCGTTACATGTCCCCATACAGCAGTTCTTTGCCGAAAAGTCACCACTGTTTGTTGACTACTATTATTTCGTCCTGCCAATTGCCTTCTTCCTTCTATACCAAACCACATTCGAAACGCAGGCGAATGTACTGATGCGTATCGTATTCCCAAAGTTCGTACGAGAGGTATTAACCCGTATTCTACTCCTCGCCGCTTACCTACTCTATGCTTTCCGCATACTCAGTATGGACGGCTTCGTCATTGCAATATGTGCCGTCTATGCCATCGCCGCTCTTTCCAACTTGCTCTATCTTTGTTGCATCGGCAAAATTTCATTCCGACCAGATTTCTCCTACCTAAATCGAAAAATAGTCCTGCAATGGGCAGCCTATTCCTCTTTCTTGCTCCTATCTGCCTGCGTCAGTATGTTAGGCCCGACAATAAGTGGCTTCTTCGTAACAGCAAAACTCGGACTTGATCAGACAGGCATATTTGCTATAGCCACCTATATAGCCGTCATGGTTTCTATTCCCTATCGCTCACTATCCGCCATCGTACAACCCGAATTGTCCAAAGCATCCAAAAACAAAGATATCTTCAAACTCAATACTCTCACCAAGCAATCAGCATCAGTCATGATGTGGATCGGAGTCCTTATTCTGTCGTTAATATGGATAAACATCGATGTCATTTTTGCCTTGCTCCCCAATGGCAGCATCTATGCTCCCGCACGATATGTAGTACTCTTGCTCGGAATAAGTAACCTTCTTACAGGAACCTTCATCCTATCTTCAACGGTACTCTCATTTTCCCCCTACTACTATCTCTCCTTATTCTTCTCTCTCTTGCTCGCAGCAGCCACTGTCACACTCAATAACTACCTCGTCCCGCTTCTCGGCATCAATGGTGCCGCCATCACCACTTGCGCATCCAATGCACTATACATCTTCGCTCTCCTGCTCTTCGTACGACTTAAACTGAAGGTATCACTCTTCTCCAAAGCCCTTTGGAAAGTCTTCGCTCTGGCAATAGCAGGTGTATTGCTGAACGAACTGCTCACCCCTCTCCTTGCTGACTTCAACCTCTACATCAGCGCAGCCCTGCGTACAATCGTTATCGTCGGAGGTATGTTCCTCTTTTCCTATTTCGCCAGTATTGTACCGGAGATAACTACCTTCATCAATAACTTCTGCCGCCGTCTGACATCCAAAATCCATAGATGATGCGCTATTTCCTCTACTTTGCATATAACGGCACCCATTTTCATGGATGGCAACGACAACCCAATGCCATCACGGTGCAAGGGGTCATGGAAGACGCGATCACTACTCTCCTGCGCCATCCGACTACCCTCACCGGTGCAGGAAGAACCGACACAGGAGTCCATGCCGAAGCAATGGTTGCACACTTCGATACCATCGCCCCTATTGAAAGCAAACAGCAGTTTTGCAACCACCTGAACAGTATCTTGCCACCTGCTATCGCAGTCCGCCAACTCCGTACGGTCCAACCTGGCGCACACGCACGGTTCGACGCCCTCTCCCGAAAGTACGAGTATCGAACAACTATGCAGAAAGACCCCTTCCTCACGGAACTGACCACACGCATACCTGCTAATCTCGACTTCCAAACGATGAATATCGCAGCCGATCGCCTGCTTCTGCAAACCGACTTCGCCTCCTTCTGCAAACTGCATACCGATGTCAAAACAACCATCTGCCATCTCTCGCAAGCACAATGGATACAGAGCAACGGACAATGGATCTTCCACATCCGAGCCGACCGCTTCCTGCGGAACATGGTGCGCGCTATCGTCGGCACAATGTTCGACATAGGCAGCGGACGGACTTCCCTTTCGCAATTCGAGGAAATACTTGCAGCCGCCCATCGTACTGCAGCAGGAATGTCTGCACCTGCGCAAGGACTTTTCCTCACCGATGTAACCTATCCCGATACAATCTTCTCCCCCGAAGACTGATCTTTCACCCCACCACCAATTCCCACGAACACCATGCAGGTAAACAGATGCTTGCTGACGGCTGTTTTCCCCCTTTTTTCTCCCTATTTCCTACCTCCTTTGCCAATTCATTGTATTAAAGTGGCAAATAATACACGCTACCCCAAAAGCAATAACCTACCTTTGCCACCGTATAAATGTTTATTTTTGTTACCACTTTTAATGCAATGATGAAAACACTCCTTCCGACACTCTTGTCCGTCTTGATACTGCTTTCTTCATGTCAAGAACATTCTACTTATCAGCAAATTACGCAGCAACAAGTAAACAATATCCTTGCTTCTGCATCTATGAATATGCCCGCCATCACGCTGCCTGCTATCCCCGATCGAACCTTCAATGTACTGGATTACGGGGCAAACAACGACGGCTCCGAACTGTCCACTGAGGCAATCCAGTCCGCCATCGATAGGGCAGGCGAGGCAGGCGGAGGCACAGTCATCATCCCCGCAGGGGTGTACCTTACAGGTCCCATCGTCCTGCGCTCCAACATCCGTCTGTATGCCGAGCAAAATGCCTTGGTCATCTTTTCCTCCGACTTTTCGCTCTACCCCATAGTCGATGCCATCTTCGAAGGGGTCGATACCAAGCGTTGTCAATCCCCCATCAGTGCTTCCAATGCCGAGAATATCGCCATCTGCGGACAAGGCACCTTCGATGCTTCCGGCGATGCATGGCGACCACTACGGCGCGCTAAGGCTACCGCCAAACAGTGGAAAAAACAAGTAGAGTGTGGCGGTGTCGTGTCCGAAGATGGTAAGACCTGGTACCCCGACGAGAATGCCCTGTATGCACAGACCCTCTGTGTCGATCAGAATGTGCCGGTTAATGTCCCCAATTGGGATTCCATACAGTCCTTTCTCCGTCCCGTACTGCTCAACTTCGTCAACTGTAAGAACATCCTTCTGGAAGGCGTATGCTTCGAGAACTCGCCCGCATGGAACCTACACCCCCTCATGTGCGAGAACCTTGTACTCAACAATCTCACAGTACGCAATCCGTGGTATTCTCAAAACGGAGACGGAGTCGATGTCGAATCATGCACGAATGTACTCATCAACCATTGCGTATTCGATGTGGGCGACGATGCTATCTGCATGAAATCCGGTAAGAACGAAGACGGTCGCCGTCGCGCTATGCCTACCGAGAATGTCCTTATCAAAGCCTGTACGGTTTACCACGGGCATGGAGGCTTTGTCGTAGGAAGCGAAATGTCCGGCGATGTGCGCAAGATAGAGGTGTCCGACTGCCTGTTCATCGGTACCGATGTGGGTCTGCGCTTCAAATCTACTCGTGGCAGAGGAGGTGTTGTAGAGGATATTTACATCAAGAATATCAATATGGCAGCCATCGAAAACGATGCCCTTACCTTCGACCTCTTCTATGGAGGCAAAGGGGTAGGGGAGGAATCCGACAAAGAAATAGCCGAGCGTATGGCTGCACAAGTTCCAGCCGTCACCGAAGAAACACCTGTATTCCGCAACATAACCATTCAAGATGTGATCTGCAAAGGAGCCGACAGGGCAATCTACTTCAATGGCTTACCCGAGATGAAGATACAGAATGTCTCTTTGAGCAATATCCGTATGACCGCACAACAAGGGGCTATCTTCCGATATACCAACGGGCTGACACTCAACAATGTCCTCATTCATGCTACCGAAGGACAAGACATGGAATTTGTAGAGGTTGATAATGTCGTGCAAGACTAAATTCATAACCCACCTCATCGCACTTGCTGCACTGTGCCTGTCCATGCCTGCCATCCAAGCACAGACTCCTCTGCCGTGTGCCTCCCTGCAAGGCAATAGCCCCGTCACGCTCGCCTGTTGCCCCGTTATCATCCCCCTCGATAGTCTCTCTCAAATACCTGTCGGGCAGCGGAACAATCTTGTCGTCTTTGTCAACGGCAACGAAGTGCCATCGCAATGCGACGATACCAATGGCGATAACATCCCTGACGAAATAGCCTTCCTGCTCTCGCTCCATAAGAACCAACCCTACACCATCCAAATACAGGCAACAGAGGACAAAACTTACTACCCCGCTCTTGTCTGGGCGGAGATGTATCGCAAAGGCAATATCGGTGGCGAATATCGCCAACACACCGCCGAAGGAAAAACCTACGGCATCAAACCCGTAACGCAACAGACGTTCTACCCCGCCGATAAGTCCTTCCGACTCATGCACCACCACGGAGTAGCCTTCGAGTCCGAACTCATGGCGTACCGTATTTACTTCGACGCACGCCAAACCATCGATGTCTATGCCAAACGCCATCCCCAATTGGAACTTCAACAATCCCTTTGGTATCCCGACGATAGCCTGCTCGCTCTCGGCTATGGCGACGATGTACTCAAAGTCGCAAACACCATCGGAGTAGGTTCAGTCCGTCCCTGTCAAGGAAATAAACTGCAAAAGATAGAACCCTTTACCTCTCGCACACAGCGTATCATCGCCAATGGTCCCGTTCGCACAATAGTCGAGGTCGAAGTCAATGGATGGCAGCCCCGACCTGCCTCTCCCGATGCACTCACCATGCGGGTACGCTACACCCTTTTTGCGCACCACCGCGATGTCTTCTGCGAGGTGTTCCTTTCCGATACCCTCTCCTCCTTGGTCAGCGGCGTACAGCGTGTCGGGGAAGGGGAATATCGTTATCTGAACCGTTCCGTCGCCTCGTGGGGTACCGACTGGCCTGTCAACGATACCGTCAAATACCCAAAAGAAACAGTCGGGCTTGCCGTCTGTGTACCCCAAGAATACTATTGCGGTCAGGTTGTCAACCGGCATAATGCCCTCATCCGATTCCAACCCTCCCGCTATCTGTGCTTCCACCTCACCGTCGTAAGCCAAAAAGAAAACACCCCGCCTGCTGCTTCGTCCCGACAGTTTTGGCACTTCGTCAAGCAATGGGAAAAACAACTGTCCCGCGAGCAGACACTCCGACGCCAACTCCTGTCCACTCACCATCCCGCTCCCTGACAACTCCTTTCCCGTAAGACAATAGAAAGTTAAAGACTCTAAATCTCCAACCTACCCAAAAGCATACCTGTTCAAACCCAAAACGACAAACTCACCATCCGTCAAGCCCGATAAATACTGCCTATTTCGAAGGTTTTATATAGGATGAATATAGGATGAATATAAGACGAATATAAGATGAGTATAGAAACAACATAGAAAAACCCTCAAAACGCACTACAAAACAGGCAAAACAAAAATACAACAATCATTCGTAACCCAATAGTCATATCTTAATAATTGTTCCTATAAAAACGACAACAAAATACTTTTTTCCTCTCTCACCCCAATCGGATATATACCTCCTAAACGCTTTTTTCCTACCTTTCCCATTCCGCCATCTTGTGTAACTTAATTAAATGTCGTATCTTTGCCATTGATTTATAATCTGCTCTCCGTAGTATGAAAAATATACGAAACTTCTGTATCATAGCCCACATCGACCATGGCAAGTCCACACTGGCTGACAGGTTGCTGGAATATACCCATACAATCGAACAGAAAGATATGGAAAACCAGGTGCTTGATGATATGGACCTTGAACGGGAGAGGGGAATAACCATAAAGAGCCACGCCATTCAAATGCAATACAATGGCTACACGCTCAATCTGATTGACACACCGGGACATGTCGACTTCTCTTATGAAGTAAGCCGATCAATAGCCGCCTGCGAAGGTGCATTATTGATTGTAGATGCCTCGCAGGGAGTACAAGCACAAACAATAAGCAACCTCTATATGGCACTCGAACATGACCTTGAAATCATACCCGTCATAAACAAGTGCGATATGGATTCCGCGATGCCCGATATGGTCGAAGACGAAATAATCGACCTCTTGGGGTGCAAACGCGAGGAAATTATCAGAGCCTCCGGACGAACGGGAATGGGAGTTCCCGAAATACTCGATGCCATTATCGAGCGTATTCCCGCACCGCACGGAGACCCGTCAGCACCACTACAGTGCCTCGTATTTGATTCGGTATTCAATCCTTTTCGGGGTATCATTGCATACTTCAAAATAGTAAACGGCACGCTGCATTCAGGCGACCGGGTTCGTTTCTTCAACACCGAAAAAGAATACGATGCAGATGAGATTGGAGTACTCAAACTCAATATGCAACCTACCCGCGAACTATCGGCTGGCAATGTCGGATACATCATCAGCGGAATAAAAAACTCAACCGAAGTAAAGGTCGGCGACACAATTACCCATGTCAATCGCCCATGCAACGAGGCAATCGCAGGATTCGAAGAAGTCAAACCTATGGTTTTCGCGGGAGTCTATCCTATCGAAACCGAAGATTTCGAGAACCTTCGAGCAAGCCTCGAGAAACTGCAACTTAACGACGCATCACTCACCTTCACACCCGAATCGTCTGTCGCTCTCGGCTTCGGCTTCCGATGCGGCTTCCTCGGACTACTCCACATGGAGATAGTACAGGAACGATTAGATCGCGAGTTCGATATGAATGTTATCACTACAGTACCCAATGTCAGTTATCTAATCTACGACAAACAAGGCGAAGTCAAAGAAGTGCATAACCCTGCAGGAATGCCAGACCAGACACTCATCGACCATATAGAAGAACCCTATATCAGGGCATCCATCATCACTACTACCAACTTCATCGGACCTATCATGACGCTTTGTCTCGAAAAACGAGGCGAACTCATCAAACAAGAATATATCACTGGTAATCGGGTGGAGATATACTTTGACTTGCCGCTCGGAGAAATAGTCATCGACTTCTACGACAAACTCAAATCCATATCCAAAGGATATGCCTCATTCGACTATCACCCCAACGGCTACCGACCCTCAAAACTTGTCAAACTCGATATACTACTAAACGGAGAGCCTGTTGACGCACTCTCTACACTTACCCATCAGGATAATGCAGTGGACTTCGGACGACGGATGTGCGAGAAACTCAAGGAACTACTACCTCGCCAACAGTTCGATATCGCAATACAGGCTGCTATCGGTGCCAAAATTATTGCAAGGGAAACAGTAAAGCAAGTCCGAAAAGATGTATTGGCTAAATGCTACGGAGGAGATGTAAGCCGCAAACGCAAACTGTTGGAAAAGCAAAAGAAAGGCAAGAAGAGAATGAAGCAAATCGGTAATGTAGAGGTACCACAAAAAGCCTTCCTCGCTGTACTCAAATTAGACTAACCCAATTTTTATAATTATATTAACTACTAATTATTTACGCGTAATATGGAACAGATTGTGCATAGCGCATATAGCATGATACCTTTCTGCCTCATGCTGCTTATGATCGCTATTGGTCCACTCGTAGTGGAAAAGTTCTGGGAGAAAAATGTAAACAAACTCATTGTATCCCTCTTGTTGGGTGTCCCGACTGCCGTATGCCTCATCATCGGAGGAATGGCGGACAAATTAGAACACCAAATACTATTTGATTACATCCCATTCATTATCTTGCTGCTTGCTCTATTTGTCATCACAGGAGGTATCCACCTCTCTGGAGACATCAAAGCAAAACCATGGGTCAATACTGCATTCTTGGCTATAGGTTGGATTCTCGCAAGTATAATGGGGACAACAGGTGCGGCAATGCTTATGATTCGCCCGCTCATAACTACCAACCAGCAACGAAAATACTCCGTCCATACTATCCTGTTCTTTATTGCATTGGTGGCTAACTGTGGCGGATTGCTTACTCCGCTCGGAGATCCTCCATTGTTCATGCTATTCTTGCGCGGAGCAGAATTTACGTGGTTCCTGCAACTGATACCCGAATGGGCATTCACGGGGCTACTGCTTCTATTCATATACTTTTGCATGGATAGTTATTACTACAAGAAAGAACATTGGACAGCCCTCTCTGCCGACGCACGCGAACGAGTGCCGATGAGAATAGGAGGCAAAATCAATTTTATCTACCTGCTTGGTGTCATACTCAGCGTTGCTTTCATCAACGTAGGCTATATACCGCAAATGGGAGAGGAAAACGCACCGCTATGGATCAAATATCTACGCGAGATCGTACTGCTTTCGCTCACATTCCTAAGCCTCTACACAACAAAAAGAAAAGTACGCTATGAACTCAACAAATATTCTTGGTCACCTATTATTGAGGTCGCCGTACTGTTCTTAGGCATATTCACTACCATGACCCCTGCTTTGGCATACCTCAATGCTCACGCAGCAGACCTTGGATTCTCCCACACATGGCAGTTCTACTACTCAACAGGCGCATTATCCTCTTTCTTGGATAATACACCTACAGCAGTCGCATTCTACGAGGTCGCTAAAGGATTAACACCCGAACAAATGGCACTGTTCGGTGAAACAATGGTCGCAGGTATCCCCGAAATACTACTTAAAGCCATATCACTTGGTGCAGTTATGTTCGGTTCTATGACCTACATAGGAAATGGTCCGAACTTTATGGTGAAGGCTATAGCAGAAGAGAACGGAATTAAAATGCCGTCATTCTTTGGATATATGTTCAAGTTCTCTCTCATCATCCTGCTACCTGTCTATATTCTCGTACAATTAATATTCCTATAAATCGGTTATGGAGGAAAAGAAGAATAACGATATGAATCTATTCGACCTTATAGTACTCTGTTGTAAGGCTATCGGTAAACTGTTTCGTTACTGCGGTCATTTCATTAAGGAGATGCTACGCTTGTCCTATCGTCGTTGGTATATCGTTCTGCCTGTTATCCTCTTGGGGATAGCAGTGGCACTCTATTGGGCAAGACCGACCAACAGAATGTACAAAGCAGGAACAATGGTACATCTCAACGGCGTTCAAGCAAACGATGTCAAACAACAATGGGCTGCACTATGCAAGGCAACGCCTGCCTGTATCTCTCAACAACAATCAGTAGCGCAACTGCTGCAAATCGACGAATCAGCAGCATTCGGACTAAGTAACTTCCGGTGCTTTAATGTAATCGATTGCAAACGCGACTCACTACCTGACTTTGTCGATTTCAAAGAGAAACACAGCCTGTCCGACACCGTAGATGTCGTTATGGACAACTATCTCTACTTGCAGTTCCGCACAAAGGACCCGCAAAATGCAGTCGAAATAGGAAAGGCAACCATTGCATACCTCAATAGCAGTTCGTTGATGCAAAATGCTTTTGGCAACTATCGGAAAACATTGCAACAAAAAGTGCTGTTCTGTCAACAACAGATAGAGATGATGGATTCAATCACACGAAACTTCTATTTCCAACACACACCCGATAAGCAATACATCTATCAAGGAGGTTCCTCTATCCTTATCGGAAGAAGAGAAATTCGTATGTTGCACCCGCAAATACTAACCCTTATGGATAATGCAATAAAAGACCAATATCTCTACAGCATAGCACAAGCACCGGTAGTACCTGTCGCCGACTTCACTATTTCACCCATTGCAGTAAACGGACCTATACGCTGTTCTATCTGGGGTATAATCGTGGGTTATCTCATAGGCTGCCTCCTGGCTCTGATCGTCGAACGACGCAAGGCCATTCATGCTTGGCTGAGCAGGAAAGAGTAATATAATGGGTATTCTCAATATACTAAGAGGCGGATGGACAAGTCTTCTTGACTTATTCTATCCGCCTCTCTGTATGCAATGCCAATCACTGCTCAATAATAACGAACACTTCCTTTGTGCCGACTGTCTTCAAAACCTGCCTCGGACAGAAATGGCACAACATCGTGGCAACCGTGTCGAACAACTATTCTGGGATATATCCAAACTGCAAAAAGGAGCGGCATTCTGCTTTTACAGGCACGATGAACCCTACAGGAAACTAATACACAGAATTAAGTATAACAACAAGCCTCTTCTTGGGGAATATTTAGGCGAGGTAATGGCACGAGAATTCCTAAAACAACACTTCTTCGATACAATAGACTTCGTTGTACCTGTCCCGCTGCATCCAAAACGCCAACGCAAACGCGGCTACAACCAAGCCGAATATATTGCAAAAGGAATAAGCAACATCACAGCCATTCCACTCGATACAACCCATCTGCAACGAGTCGTCAACAACCCTACTCAAACAAAGAAATCATCTGCCGAACGAGTAAGAAACACACAAGGGGTATTTAGCGTGAAAATGCCTGCGAACTGGCGGGGAAAACACATCCTTTTAGTTGACGACATCATTACAACTGGCGCAACACTTCGTGCCTGTATGCAAGTCATTACGCCCATTCATGGTACTACCATCAGTGTCATCGCCTTAGGAATAGCCGACAGCCTCTAATCCTCCTCTAATCCTCACCAAACAACTGTCGAACCGTCAACCTTTCTTCACGCTCTTTACTACCTTCTTCCCAATCCACACAAGGATAACAAGCCCCAACAAACCAAGAATAACAATCGACAATTCATGGCTGTATCTACTTATCAGGTCTTGTTGACCATGGGCGATATAACCTATCAATGCCAATACACAGTTCCACAAAAATGCACCTAAAAAGGTATAAAGCAGAAACGGAATAAAAGGCATACGCGCCAGACCTGCAGGGATGGAAATTAACTGACGAATACCGGGTATCAATCTGCCTATAAAGGTCGACATCTTACCGTGTTTATTGAAATAATCCTCTGCCTTCTGTACTTTCTCACTGCTTAATAAACAAAGCCTGCCTAATCTACTATCAGAAAATTTATAGATAATCGGACGCCCTAACCAGATAGATAACCCATAGTTCACTATTGCACCGATTATAGCACCAATCGTCCCAAACAATATAATCAACAACACATTCAGCAAGTACGAATCACTTACCTTCAAACTACTGTTTTCCTCTTCTGCTACATACACTGCAGGAGGAATAACCACTTCTGAAGGGAAGGGAATAAAACTGCTCTCCACTGCCATTAGCGCAGTAATACTATAGTAGTTCATATTCTCCGCATACCACGAAGTAACACGATCAATCAACGAGGCTTTCACCTCCGTACTATCCACACAAGACACACTGTCTTTCTCTTGTCCTGAAACAAGGGTACTAAAACAAAAAAATATACTTAATACGAAAAAGAATCGTTTCATATTCATTTATTGATTATTTTTAGATGCTTCCGTCTCTATAGAATGAATAAAACTCTCTCCTTGAGGAATAATCTGAAGGAATATATCTCTTGCACTCGGCTCCAACGCAAGTGCCTTTCTCAAATGTTCCTTCGCCTCATCAAACTTATCATCCATATATTTCATCACCGCCACTACAACATAATTCCTCCAATTGTCAGGAAACAAACGAAGGGACTTTTCCAATAACTTCCTGCCTCTTTCTTCCTGACCATCGTCAAATAAAAGCATGGCACAAAGGGCATAATTCTCTTCATCGTTCGGTTCTAACTTTATGCAACGCTCAATGTATTTAATCGCAAGACTCAACTTCCGTTGTTGTACATACACTTGCGATAACAGACGCAAAGCCATCGTGTTCTTCGAATCGTAGTCAATCGCCTCTCGTAGCAATTTCTCTGCATCTTGCCAACGATGAAGTTGTGTTTTGCAATCTGCATAATAAACAAGTTGGTTAGAGGCTATATTATCTTTCTTGTAAATAATGCTATACAACTTGCTCGCTTTCCTGTAATCTTTCTTCCAGTAGGCAATATCAGCCGACAGACTTTCCACCAACGACTCCAACAAATGGTACGATTGCACCTTCTTCGGACCCAACTCCATAAGATATGCTATCCGCTTCTCTGCCTCATCCAATTTGTCAAGAAGGATATAAATCTTTGCGGCCTCCAACAAGGCTTGGGCATTGTTCGGATTGATAGCGAACACATATTCCAACTTGCTCAAGGCTTCCTCCAACTTGTTTCCCTGCGCAAGAGCATGAGCCTCCATGCACCATGCAACTTCATTATAAGGGTCTTGCTCAATAATTCTTTCTGCCAATCGGTAAGATAAGTCCATATCATCTAAATCAAGAGCGGAAAGACTGTATTTGATAAGCGTTGCCTTGTCTAATGATTCATAATCCAATGCCATCTCCAAATAACTACATGCCAACTTTTGTTCACCTGCCTCTATCAGCAATTCCACAATGTCCGATAAAAAGTACTCTATCCCAATCTCCGTCGCCACAATACGATCGGCTGCTTCTTGGGCTTTGCCTATATTATGAATACGGCAATAAGCGGAAAAGCATAAAAAGTTCCAGTCTTCATCTTCCTCATTCGGATAAGCAAGATACTTCTTTAATGCTTTCTTGTAATTGCCGTTCTCATCATCAAAAACCCCCTCTAAATAAAAGAACTGGGGAACATCAGGGTGCTGTTTTCTTCCGACATTCAACACCTCTTTGGCCAACAACTTATCTGACTTGTCTATCTCAAAGTAAAACAAGTCAACAAGATCCTCTATGTCAAAGAATAGGGTAGTACGCCCCGATAAGAAATCTAAGAATTCTTTTTCTATACAGAGCAATCTGGCATCAACATCATTGGGAGAGGTGTTACCTAAATCTTTCATGACCCAAGCAGTTGTTTGACTTTTTCCGAAATAATACGACCGTCAGCCTTGCCTGCCAACTGTTTCGAAGCAATCCCCATCACTTTCCCCATCTCTTTCATACTTGTAGCACCTGTCTGAGCAATAATCTCTTTCAATACGCCGACAATCTCTTCTTCACTCATCTGTGCAGGCATATACTGTTCTATTATTGCCACTTGAGCCATCTCATTCTCTGCTAATTCAGGACGATTGGCACTTTTGTACATCTCTGCCGACTCCTTGCGCTGTTTAACCATCTTCTGTAGTATCTTCACTCCCTGTTCATCCGTCAACTCACCATTATTACCTTTAGCAGTCTTCGCCTCTAAAAACTCTTTCTTTATACCACGCAAGGTGTCCATTGCTACCTTGTCCTGTGCGAGCATAGCCTTCTTGATATCCTCGCTCACTTGATCAAATAAATTCATAACTTCTTCTTTATAAACAATTAAACATTACCTCCGACGCATCCAGGCAGGAGTATTCTCCATATCACTCAACTCATCATCAGTCATATTGTCAATATCGATAACCCCCGACTCATCTTCTTTCTCCGTATCACTCCACTCAATGGTTACAGGGGTCTTCTTTTCAATTAGTATATCCTCTTCTTCCTCTTGCTTGTCTTTTTCTTCGGTATTTTTTTTCTGAATCAAATTATCTCCATACATTTCAGCCATTGCCTCATCAACACTTTTGGTAGGCTTACCTATTTCAGGCTTCTTCTCTTCTGTCTGCAAGGCCTCTTCTATGCCTGGCAAATCATTCACACTGTAACCTGTCGCAATAATAGTTACCTTCACATCCTCACCCAAAGAGTCATCAAATGTAGCACCCCACTTAATATCTACCTCTTCACCTACCGAGTCGCAAAAAGCCTGCACCTCATCCAATTCCTCCATACGGACAGCATGCTCCCTCGAACAATAGAAATTCAGTAATATACGACTCGCCCCATGCACATCGGTCGTATTTACCAATGGCGAATTCAGCGCATTCTCAATGGCTTTTGTGATGCGTTTCTCACCACTTGCTATCCCTACATTCATAATCGCTACATTACCATCTTTCAATGTGTTGTACACATCCTGAAAGTCAGTGTTGATATAGCCCGGAATAGTAATAATCTCGGCTATCGATTTCGCAGCATTACAAAGTATCTCATCCGACTTACTGAACGCAATAGGCAGATCAAACTCTGGAAACAACAACTTCAGTTTCTCGTTGTTGATCACCAATAACGCATCCGTATGCGGTGCCAACTGAGCAATACCCCGCATCGCTTTCCGTATGGCACGCTTACCCTCAAAAGCAAAAGGAATAGTAACAATACCAACTGTCAAGATGCCCATCGATTGCGCCACTTCGGCTACTGTAGGAGATGCACCCGTACCGGTACCACCTCCCATTCCCGCTGTGATAAACACCATTCGGGTACCATCCGACAATGCCTCTTTCAACTGCTCTTCCGACTCCTCCGCATACTCTTTAGCCTTCTCAGGTCTTCCCCCCGCACCCAAACCGGGTCCCATCTGAAACTTGCTCGGTACATCCATCTTCTCCAATGCCATACTATCCGTGTTGCAAACCATAAACGACACATCCTTTATGCCCTGACGATACATATAGTTAACAGCATTGCAGCCACCACCGCCTACTCCCAACACTTTAATCAAGCGGGGTTCTTCGGCATCTATATTTAAGGGGAGACCATCTTTCATAATACTTTCCTTTTTAATCTTGGGTAAATATATTTTTTATCATTTCTTCTACTTTAGTCCTGAAAGGAGGATTGGTCAAGGGCTTCGTATGCTCTTTCTGATAGTCTGCCCCTAAAACAATAGTGCCGATCAATGTGGCATACATAGGCTTGTAATACTCTTTTTCTGTACTCTCGTCTAACCAGTCGGCATGAGAACCTATATCTGTCGGCAAACCGGTCTTGTCCTGCAAATACGGAATAAGACCTTGCAACATCGCCCCTCCTCCCGTCACATAGATATGACCGATCCTGTCTTTTGCCTTCTCTATCTCTGCCAAAAGAGGGGCAACCATCTCATCCAAACGAGCCTTGATACACTGGGCAATCAAAGCCGTACTCAGAGTAATGGTCGGATTGTTTGCATCGGTCGAACTCATTTTCAGCAACTGTTCCTGCTTGATATAACGAGGCGACGCATAACCAAACCGCTTCTTAAGTTTATCGGCTGTGTCGAAACTGATATTCAACGACTGCAAATCCTGTGTAATATGGTCGCTGCCCAAAGGAACCACCTTCACCAATTGACAATAGTTACTCCCGTAAATACTCAATGTCGTCGTCTGCGCACCGAAATCCAAGATAGCACACCCCTCCTCGCAATCTCTGTCCTGCAACAAAGCAGTCATCTGGGGCAATGGTTTGGCCCAGCAATAATTAATGGCCACCTTGCCTCGGTCACACGAACCTTTCAACTTCTCCCAAGTCTCCTCCTTCAATATGGACACGCTGTAATCTACTTTAATGTGCTGAGCCTTCTGTGTCTTCTGGGGTACCTCCGTCTGCACTTCGTCATCCAAGGTATATCGGATAGCCTCCGAATTGATGCCTGTCATTCCAGGACACTTCTTCGCAATCTTTTCCATCGACTCTTTCTGCATCTCGTCTAACAATGGCTGCGTAATATAAGTCTTCGACGGGAAATTGCGCAACACCGGCACAATCTTCTCCTGTAGCAACCGACCACCCAATGAGAAGAATGCCGATTGTATATCCTCCTGACAACCAATACGATTCTTTAGCAAATGCAATATCTTCCCCAACTTTATACTCGCATCCGTAGAGTTCGTTATAATTCCGTTCTTTATATAACCGCACTTGCTTATCTCCTCCACGCCCAAGATGTGAAAGGTACCGTCAGCATTCTGCGTAGCAGACATGGCACGCAATGCTGAACTGCCGAAATCAACGGCAGTAATAATCCTTGGCACTTGTACTTTTGCTTTCATACTTTTTGCTTTCATTTACGACACACAACCTGACCACGATAACGCAAATCAATTTCCTTGTAGGGAATCCAACCCGTCTTGTTCATAGCCTCCGTGTAAAAGGTCTGCAGTTTGTCCAGTTTGCTTTCATAACCATCCAAATCTCCCAATATAATCACATGACTGCCTATACGGGGGATCAACTCTATCTGTTTCTCTCCCACCACATGGATCTGTTCTATCTGCGCCGACCAGAAATTATCACGCTCAATATACTGTACAAAATCAAACAGATCCCCTTGAGCAAACGATTTGCTCACACGACCCGTCACAATCGGCACGTAAGCCGCTATCGATGCCATATCGGGCAAGATATTCCTATCTTCATCTACAAAATAATTCTCACCGGTCGCTACTCGCAACACCGGTATCCGTTGCCACACATCCACACACACCTTCCCCTCTGTCGTCTTGTAACACACTGCCTTGCTCAATACGGGATACTCCAACACACAGTCTTCTATCGCTTGGGTCGAGATACTGCTCATTGCCTTGCCGACAGGATATACCTTGTCCTGCTTGATGCGGTTCAATAGTGTCGAACTCCTCGTATAACAACGCTCCGCACTATCGCGAATCACAATCTCTAACCCGCAGCATACACGCTCCTCCTCATGCTGAGGCACCACCACATACACAAAGCACAAATACAATACCGTAACCGCCAATGCTACACATACCAACGCTATGTGAACGCCCTTGCTCATTTCAACAGTTGGGTAATCAATGGTACCAAACGGTCTATATCTCCTGCACCCAGTGTCATAATTACCTCACCACGACGACCACGCAAACAATCCAACAACGCATCCTTCTCCACCAATCGCTTGTGCTTGCACTGTATCTTGTCCAACAACATCCGTGAATCAACACCGGCAATAGGCTCCTCTCTCGCAGGGTAAATAGGCAATAGTATTACCTCGTCCAATTCCGACAACACTGCCGCAAAGGCATCCGCAAAGTCCCGCGTCCTGCTGTATAGGTGGGGCTGGAATATACCCACCAAACGCTTGTCGGGATACAATCGGCGAACCGACGATATACAGGCGTGCAACTCTGTAGGATGATGCGCATAATCGTCTATATACACAATATCAGGCGTGTTGACATGCAGGTCAAACCTGCGATACACTCCCGAATACGATGCCAATCCCAAACGCAACTCATTGGCAGTAACTCCATTCAACCATGCTACCGCCAACGCTGCAACACTATTCTCCACATTGATAAACGCTGGAACACCCAACTTCAAATGCGCAATCGTCTCATGAGGCGTATGAAAGTCAAAATACAACTCTCCCCGCTCGGCTTGTATGTTGTCAGCATAAAAATCCGCCTCTTCTTCCACTGCGTACAAGTACAAACGCACACCATCCGCCAATCTTGGAGCAATAGCCAACCCTTTCTTCATAATCAACGCACCTCCCGGCTTAATCAAAGAGGTATAATGCTCAAAACCCTCTCGGTATCCGTTCGCATCACCATACACATCCAAATGGTCTGCATCAACGCTCGTGATAATCGACATATACGGATGAAGATGATAAAAACTGTGGTCATACTCGTCTGCCTCTATCACCACATTATTGCTCTCCGGCGATAGAAGAAAATTAGTCCCGTAATTGTTGCTGATTCCGCCAAGAAACGCATTGCAGTTTATCTCCGACTGATACAGCAAATGAGCCAATATCGTACTCGTCGTCGTCTTGCCGTGAGTACCTGCCACGCACAATGCACGCATTGTACGGGTCACATACCCCAACATCTCCGAACGCTTGTATATCGCAAAGCCCGACTCTCGGAAATGCACAAACTGCTTATGGTCTTGCGGTATGGCAGGAGTCCACACCACTACCGTATGGATCGGATCACGATACACCTCTGGTATCGCTTCCACCGCATCATCCAGCACCACCGTGATGCCCTCCTTCTCCAATGCCTGAGTCAAAGGCGACGCTGTCCTGTCATAACCCGCTACACGATAACCCTTCGAGCGGAAAAAGCGAGCCAATGCACTCATGCCTATCCCACCTATTCCCAAAAAAAACAATGAGGTCGTGGCGGTAACCTTTATCTGTTGATCTTCCATCTTCTTGCTGTCCTTTATCCATAAGGCTATATAACAACTACTTACTATAAACGCCTCAAGATTGCAAAGGTATTAAAATCGTTACAAATATGCAAATAAATAAAAGAATAAATCTTCCGAATAAACTACCAACTCCCAACTTTCAACCATCAACCTCAAAACTCCCAACGCTCATATTCCCTTTGTATGCTTATTGTTAATTCTTAATTATTAATTGTTTGCTGTAGAGCCATAGCATGCTATGGCTCTCAATTCCCCGCAGATGTTTCATCCAACGCTTATGCCCGCTGTAGAGCCATAGCGTGCTATGGCTCTCGACTCCCCTTCAAAGAACAAACAATATGTTCCCGTTAAACC
>CAVEFV010000003.1:0-64443 GCA_963615025.1 Firmicutes bacterium CAG:95
GAGAGCCATAGCACGCTATGGCTCTACAGCGGGCAATAAACATACAATTAACAATTAATAATTAACAATTAACAGCTAATCATTAATAGATGGAGAGAGGTGTTTGGGAGGGGGATTGTAGGTGGTTTGTAGGTTCTTCCTATATTCATCTTATATTCATCTTATATTCATCTTATATTCATCTTATATTCGTCCTATATAAATCCTTTGAAAGTAATAGTAAATACAGGGCTTGGCGGAGAGTAGTTTTTATGTTGTATGGAAGAAAGATTATAAATCGTGACTGCATGATATAATCTATTTTTTACTTTTGTTCGCCCTACTCTCTTTGGAAGGAATAGTTCGTGGTGGTGGTTTCAAAAGGTATGCCAGTTAATTGCTATTAGATGTTCCTATTCCGAGAGGATGAACATGGCGAGGTGCTTGTATCTCCCCAATATTCTCGGTCTCCCTCCTCCAAAAAGATGGAGACAGAGTATAATACGGGATTTAGTAATACAATTGAACTAATACAAGAGGCTGTCTAATGGTGATAGACAGCCTCTTGAGAATATGTATTCTCAAAAAAGTGAGAACTGCGGTTACTCTTGCATAAGCAGTTCCATAATGGTGCAGGCGGATTTAGCAACCGGCGAGCCGGGACCAAAAATAGCGGCTACACCTGCCTTGTACAAGAAATCGTAGTCCTGTGCAGGAATAACACCGCCCGCAATGACCATGATGTCGGGACGGCCAAGTTTCTTCAACTCGGCAATCACCTGTGGAATAAGCGTCTTGTGTCCTGCTGCCAACGAGCTGACACCCAGTACATGGACATCGTTCTCAACGGCTTGCTTGGCTGCCTCTTCCGGGGTTTGGAACAATGGTCCCATATCCACATCGAATCCACAGTCTGCATAGCCAGTGGCTACTACTTTGGCACCACGGTCGTGCCCATCTTGCCCCATCTTGGCAATCATAATACGAGGTTGACGACCTTCTTTCTTAGCGAAGGCTGCAGTGAGTTCCTGTGCACGGACAAAATCACTGTCGTTCTTAGTTCCTGATGCGTACACGCCTGAAATAGTTCTAATGGTTGCTTTATATCGTCCTACTACCTTCTCGCAAGCGTCGGAGATTTCTCCCAGACTGGCGCGAAGTCCTGCGGCTTTTACTGCCAAATCGAGCAAGTTGTGCGAGCATTTCTTGCCGTCTGCCCACTCCTGTACGGTAGCAGCAATCTCGGCAAGTGCCTCTTGCACGGCTTTCTCATCACGGTTGGCACGCAGTTCTTTGAGTCGAGCCACTTGCTCCTCACGAACGGCGGTGTTATCAATCTCCAAAATATCAATGGGGTCCTCGTGGTCGAGGCGATACTCATTGACGCCGATAATCTTTTGTGTGCCGGAGTCGATACGCGCCTGTGTACGAGCCGCTGCTTCCTCGATACGCATTTTAGGAATACCGGTCTCGATGGCAGCCGCCATACCACCCAGTTTCTCAATCTCTTGGATGTGCTCCCACGCCTTGTCCATCAACTCTTGCGTGAGGCTCTCTACATAGTACGAGCCACCCCATGGGTCAATCTCCTTGCAGACTTTGGTTTCTTCTTGAATGTAAATCTGCGTGTTACGAGCAATACGAGCCGAGAAATCGGTTGGCAGAGCAATGGCCTCATCGAGGGCGTTGGTGTGCAACGACTGGGTATGACCGAGTGCAGCCCCCATGGCTTCGATACAAGTACGCCCTACATTGTTGAACGGGTCTTGCTCGGTGAGCGACCAGCCGGAAGTCTGACAGTGGGTACGCAGTGCCATCGATTTCGGATTCTTTGCACCGAACGATTTCACAATCTTTGCCCACAACATACGACCTGCACGCATCTTGGCAATCTCCATAAAGTGGTTCATACCAATAGCCCAGAAGAAAGACAGGCGCGGTGCAAACGCATCGACATCCATACCTGCATTGATACCCGCACGCAAGTATTCCATACCGTCGGCGAGCGTGTAAGCCAACTCAATATCTGCTGTAGCACCTGCCTCCTGCATGTGGTAGCCGGAGATTGAGATAGAGTTGAACTTCGGCATTTTCTGCGAGGTATATTCGAAAATGTCGGCAATAATCTTCATCGAGAACTTAGGTGGGTAGATATAGGTATTACGCACCATAAATTCTTTCAGAATATCGTTCTGGATAGTACCTGCCATCTCTTCGAGTTTAGCACCTTGCTCCAAGCCTGCGTTGATGTAGAATGCAAGGATAGGCAGCACGGCACCGTTCATGGTCATAGAGACGGACATTTTGTTCAACGGAATGCCCGCAAACAAGACCTTCATATCCTCGATAGAGCAGATACTTACGCCTGCTTTTCCGACATCGCCTACCACACGCATATTGTCGGCGTTGTAGCCACGGTGGGTTGGCAGGTCGAAAGCAACGGACAGACCTTTCTGACCGCTGGCGAGGTTACGGCGATAGAATGCATTTGACTCCTCGGCGGTGGAAAAACCTGCGTACTGACGGATAGTCCAAGGACGCAGCGGGTACATTGCACTATACGGACCACGCAAGAATGGTGGAATACCTGACACATAGTCAAGGTGTTCCATTCCCTCCAGATCTTCTTTGGTGTATATCGGCTTGACATCGATCAGTTCCGGTGTCTGCCAGTTGGCTTCATTGGCTCCTTCTACATGGGAAGCAGCCACTTTGTTGATATCAATATCTTTGAAATTTGGTTTCATACGGCTACTTGTTTAGAAGTTGTTTGTTGAGGGTTTTCAGCGTCTCGAGGACATTGCAACGCACATGGATAAAATTCTCTATGCCGAGTTTTTGCAGGTCTTCCATACAGGCAGGAGCACCGGCTACGATGAATATCTCCTTAGCGCCTTGTAGTTTCTTCCATGCCTCGGGTGCAAGGGTTGCATACTCGTCATCGCTTGAGCAGAGTACAATAATGTCCGCTTTGGCTTTTCGAGCGGCTTTGATGCCCTCTGCTACGGTCTTGAATCCGTTGTTGTCGATTACCTTATATCCTGCGCAAGCAAGGAAGTTGCACGAGAACTGTGCACGAGCAATACGCATGGCCAGGTTACCGATAGTGAGCATGAAAGCAACCGGTTGCTTCTTAGCGGCTTCCGTCTCTAAGCGCAGTGCCTCAAACTCTTCTGCCGCACGAGCCACCGGCAGAGCAGGTATCTCGTTGTGGTGCGTAGCACAGCAGCCACAGCCGCAGTCGGTATTCTTAATTTTTTTGGCAGCCTTCTCGGTGAAGTTAGGATATTGGTTCGAGCCGAGCAGTACCTCTTTGCGTTTCGCTACATCAGCCAGACGCTTCGTGAGATTCTCCTGGATAGCGGCTTGTACCTTGCCTGCTGCCACCATCTCGTACATACCGCCTTGCTCTTGGATGGCGAGGAATTGCTTCCAGGCCTCCGTGGCGAGAGCGTGGGTTAGGTTCTCCAGATAGAACGAGCCTGCAGCAGGGTCAACTACTTTGTCGAAATGGGCTTCTTCTTTGAGCAGCAGTTGTTGGTTGCGGGCAATACGCTCTGCAAAATCGGTTGGCTCCTCGAAGGGTACATCGAATGGGGTAACTACTATCTCATCTACCCCTGCCAATGCAGCCGACATCGTCTCGGTCTGCGAACGGAGCAGATTAACATAAGCATCGAAGATAGTCATGTTGAATCGGCTCGTCTCGGCGCTGACATTCATCTTGGCAGCCTCTTTGAGTGCGGCGGTGAAGGTCGGTGCTTTGTAGGCTTCTACTATCTTTGCCCACAGCAAGCGTGCAGCACGGAACTTGGCAATCTCCATAAAGTAGTTGCCGCCGATACCCATGTTGAAGCGAATGGCATTGGCTGCCTTGTAGTTGGGTACACCTGCTTCGGTCAGCATGGTCATATAGTCGGCACCCCAAGCCAGAGCATAAGCCAGCTCTTGTGCGCAGTAAGCACCGGAGTTGTTGAGTATCACGGAGTTAACACCTACCAAACGATAGCCCGGCAGCGATTTAGCCGCCTTAACGACTGCTGCAATCTTGGCCGCCACTGCCTCACGGGACAGCAGTTTGCCTTTGATAAGCATCTGCTTGATAGGGTCTACATTGATAGAACCCTTCATGTTCTTCACATCGTAGCCCATACGCCCGTAGTAACGAACCAAGATGTTCGCCAGTTCGGGAGCAGCGCAAGGGCAGATGCTGAAATTAATTGTGATAGCATCGGCCTTGATGTCGTTGAGCAGGGTCTTGATAAAGCGATAGTTCAGTTTCTCTTTGTCGAGACAGAACCCGAGCGAGGTAATGCCCTTGTTCAGTACTTCGAGGGCTTTGGCGTTGGCTTTGCGTGCATTCTTGCAGGCGCAAATGTTCTGACGGATAGCCCATTCGTTGTTTGTCTTGGTACCCCGCACATAAGGAAATTCTCCCGGTGCGGAAACGGTTGTTTTGAGTCCCTTGAGGTCTTCACGACGATAAAAAGGTTGTACATTGAAGCCCTCCGGAGTGCGCCATACCAACTTCTTATCGAAGTCAGCGCCTTTGAGGTCGGTAATGATTTTCTCCTTCCAAGTCTTGGTTGAGACGGCGGGAAAATCAGCCAACAAATTCAATTTTTCTTCTGCCATGATATTATTGTTAATAATAATGTTAGTTTTCACGCAAAGATAGCGGCTGCAAAGTTATAAATAAATCTACATAATAGCAAAATGATAGAGAAAATTGTATGGATTAGATTGGTGCCTTATTTGTTATTGGATAGTACATATAGGTCTTCGCAAATTTGTGATATTGAAAAACATATTAAGATTTGTGTGTTTAGAAAAAATGCTATATCTTTGTGCGTAGAATAACTTATACATTAAGTGTTGCTTTTGCACAAGATTTGGAAATAACGAGTTATGACAGAAATACCACAAATAGTTATTAAAGCGGCAGAGGGTCGCAAGCATTTAGGTGGCACTCTGCAATTAGTAGGCAAATACAGGAAACAAGAAGTATATACCTACATCTATACCGAACCTATGACCATAGGAATGCCCGAAGTCTATTTATGGGACGGAAAGCGAGCGCAAACTATAAACGAGGAACACGCTCTTGATATCCTCAACAGAATGCCTATTTGACGAGTTCTGCTATGTCTGCATATTTGGCATTGAATTTTGCATTATCTACCCTGCAAATTCCTCTTAATGCTCGCGGTGTTGCTTCAAGTTGAGATAACAAATCAGCAAGTGAACCATTATTTGTATTCTGCTGTTCTATTCTTTCAATAGAGCCGTCTTTATTTCGTCTTAATAGAGTTGAGTGACCACCTCCTCCTTTGTACCCTACATTAAACTCATAAATACCTGCTGTTTGCGTATTTTCTTCAATGAACTCCATATACCGAAGGGAATTCATACGCTTATAACCCTTATTTCCCATCCATAGTTTCGTCGAGTTATATTGAGTTGCGCCGTTTTCCCATTTATCCCAAGTTGTCATACCTCTTGATAGTGCCTGTACATTTGTATTACCTGCTATATTCGCTTTGGCTTGTACATCAAAACCAATAGAGCGAAGAATATAGGTAGCAGAGCAGGTTGAACAGTTGACATTGTATCCCTGCTTACCATAATTAGGATTGACCTTTCCCATATTTGCTTCCTCGTGCGTCATACGCTTTCCGCGCCTTATGCCAAGTTCTTGTTCTATTTTCTGCACATTTTCGACATACGCTTTCCCATATTTGCGCTCGTCGGCAAGGTTCTGAATACGCCTGATGCCATCAGCCGTTCTCGCTTGGTGGCGTTCTGCACTTGCGAGCAATGTGTTAATTCGTGACTGCGCTATTTTCAATTCTCCGTGTTCGATTTCGTCTGAAATACTATCTAAATCAACCTCCATATTCAGATAGCCCTCCATACGCGCGTCCCATAGTTTTACCAAATTCCGATGCAAGGTGAACTCATCAATAACTTCTTCAGCCTGCCTTGTTGTTCCGTTGGTTGTGTTGATAATCTTGCCAAACTCTTTCAGCGTGAATTTACGGTTGCTGATAGTACCATTGTCCTGCATAAAATAGGGAATGGAACGAGCAGTTTTGATACGATATTCATTGTCCTTTATCCAATCATTGAAAGCCTGCGGCACATCGTTGACACGGTTTACGCTGTCTTCGGACGGCTATTCTCCGTTGAGTATGGCACGGTTCTCTGCCATTAGTTCTGCTTCTGTCTTAAGAATACTAACCACATAACAACGGCAGTGTGGATGCCACCCTGTGAACTTGAAGCCCTTTGGGTAGCGTCCGCAAAGGTCGTCGCAGATGTCGTGATATTGAAAAACATCTAAAGATTTGTGTGTTTAGAAAAAATGATATATCTTTGTGCGTAGGATAATATCATATTCTCTTGTCTAATAAACAATCGTTACTCTTACAAAAAGATATGGTATAATATATAACCCGATAATCACGCAACGGACAAGGCTTTCTCTGAATGAGATGGCGCATGAAACAAGGCGATGGGATGCGTGTGGTTGACCAGTGATTATCTTTTCAAAAAAAGATGGAGTATTACCAAAATTATATGGCAGATACGGTCATAAGGGTAGATGGCAATAGAAGATTTGCCAAGTCAATAGACCATATAGATGAGTGTGATGTATCGAATGTCCCTAAAGAAGTAAAGTCAATTTGGGGAGGAGAAAGTTATGGCGTATTTTATATGCTTACTCCTATAACCGAACAAGAATACAACTCGTTTGGTAGGACATGGACATTTGGAGAATCTTCTACGAAGCGGGTTAGTCTTTGAAATGCGAGTAGTATTTCAATGACTTTTTCTTTAATGCTTGGTTTTTTGCGGATAATATATTTGCTCTTTTTAGGGTATGCAAAACGGGGGTGATTTGTATGCTATTCCTATACTCTTCCTATATTCATCCTATATTCATCCTATATTCGTCCTATATTCGTCCTATATTAAACCTTTGGAATTCATAGGATTGATGGGCATTTGCGTAAGGGCAGATAAGGTATCTCCTACGATTTGCTCAGGAAGAAGCCGGTTGGCTCGTAGCAATTCGGTTACATCGTAGCGGTCTTCGAATTGCTTGCGCTCTCCTCGTACCAATACGCGCATATCGGTGTTGCCATAGTATCGTGCTATCTTTTCACCCCATCCGCCATCTATTTGTCCGCTCTCTAATGTGATGACCAGTCGGTGTTCCTTACGGATAGAGTCCAAAGTCCGGGTGTCGAGGGTCGTGATTATACGCGGATTGATTAGTGTTGCCTCTATGCCTTTAGCGTGGAGCATATCACACACCTGTTCGCCCAGTTGGAAATAGGAACCTAATCCCAAGATGGCAACATCCTTTCCTTTTCGTGCTATCTCGTATTGTGGTGTCTCCCAGTTTATGCCGTGTGTGGTGATTCCTCTCTCAATCACTCCATTCACCGGTACCCGTATGGCGACAGGGTGTTGACGATAGGCGATAGACCAATCGAGCATCGACAGGTATTCCTCTTTGCAGGTTGGCGCCAAATAAATGAGATTCGGTATATTCATCAGCAATGGGATATCGTACAGGCATGTGTGCGTTACATCGTTCATACTCTCTATGCCGCCCCAGAATACCAAGATGACAGCGGGATTGTCGTTGATACACAGGTCTTGTTGCAGTTGGTCGTAGGTGCGTTGTATGAAGGTGCTATAGACACCCCATACTGGTTTTGCGCCTCGTTTGGCTGCACCCGACGAAAGTGCTACGGCAGTCTCTTCGGCTATGCCTACATCTACGAACTGCTTGCCTGCCCGTTCGCGGCGGCTCTTGTTGAAGCCCATTACTGTTGGTGTACTGGCAGTAATAGCCATCAATTCAGGATGGGTCTTCATTCGTTCGAGCAAGTATTCTGCTGTGAGAGGTGCATAGTCCTCGTTTTCTTCGTTTACGAATGCGCATTGACCCGTTGCAAGATCGAAAGGCATACTCCAATGCCAGCGTTCCTTATGCTGCTCGGCATACGAAAGCCCCTTACCTTTGAGCGTGTTGATATGTACTACCGTCGGATGATCGATGTCTTTCACCTGTCGGAAGGCTGTAATCAGTTCTTCGATGTCGTTTCCGTGTTCTACATACCGATAGTCCAACCCCATTGCGCGGAATAGGTTGCATTCGGCCTTTCCTTTGGTGTCCCGTAGCAGTTGCAGGTTCTTGTATAGTCCGCCGTGGTTCTCGGCAATGGACATCTGATTGTCGTTGACTACGATTATAAGATTCCCCTCTATTTCCGCCCCCGCTACATTAAGCCCTTCGAGTGCTTCGCCTCCGCTCAATGAGCCGTCGCCGATAACAGCAAGGATGTTTTCTGTACCGTTAATGAGATTGCGTGCCTTTGCCATACCACAGGCAAGACTAATGCTTGTGGAAGTGTGTCCTATTACGAAGGAGTCGTGTATGCTTTCTTGCGGCTCCGAGTATCCTGAGACATCGTCGTAGTGTTGTCTGTCCATAAATGCCTCTTTGCGTCCTGTTAGTATCTTGTGTGGATAACTCTGGTGAGAGACATCGAATATAAACCGATCGATGGGCGAATTAAATACATAGTGCAGCGCAATGGTTGCCTCTACCATACCCAAGTTCGGTCCTACATGGCCGCCATGTTCGCTGACCTTTTGCAAGAGGTAGTGGCGTACTTCGTCTGCTAATGTGGCACGCTCTTCTTTATTGAGTTGCTTTATGTCTTCCGGTCTGTTGATGTGTTCGAGTATCATAATCTTATTATTTATCATAAAAGGGTTAAAGGGTGTTGTATTGTTCATCGGTAACGGGTTCGAGCCATTCGTTGCCTGTCTTTGTATCGCCTGAGAGGGGTGTAGTTGGAATGTGGAACACTATATGTTGGAACCAACTATCTTGAGTTGCGCCATGCCAATGCTTTATGCCTACGGGTATGTCTATTACATCACCGACCTGCAGATGTTGCGCAGGTTTCCCCCACTCTTGATACCAACCTTCGCCTGCCACGCAAATCAGTATCTGCCGTGCATCGTGGTGAATATGCCAGTTGTTGCGGCAAGCAGGTTCGAAAGTTACATTATTGACGGGCTGTTCTCCGTCCACCAAAGATGCCAAATAGGACTGTCCTTGAAAATAGGCTGCATATTGTGTGTTCGGTTCTCCAACGACGAATGTCAGTCGTGCATGACTGCCTATTTCGTGCGCCAATGCTACTGCCCCTGCCACTACTTCCTGCGATACCCCTGCACGAAGCGCAATGGCTTGATGTGAGTTGAGTTGCGGCTCCGTCCCTTCCATTGCGGACAAGGCAGCAACAGTCAAGATTTCACGCTCTTGCGGGGTTAGTACATCGCGTGCGAATATATCACCGAATAGATGTGCCTTTAAGAAGTAATCTTCGATGGGACAAAAGTCGTAGGAGAAAGCGCGTCCGCAGAGGGTAGTCTGCACTTTCGTTCCCTGCTCGAGGGCGTTATAGTCGGCAGGTAGAGGTGTTGCATCGCGGCCTACAACGACATTCTTTCCCCTTAAGGTGTGGTCATGTAGTACTTGTTGCAATACACCTTGCGCATTAAGTGAACGAGGGAACCCTGTATAGGCATAGAGATGTGCAAATGCCTCTTTTATTTGATTAACTGTCAAGCCATTGTCCAACGCAATATTGATGGCCTCGTGAAGAGCATTCAAGTTTCCTATTGCTTCGTTGGCAGCCAGTACAACCAACGCTTTTTCGGAAGTATTCATTGTTTTAGTATTCATAGTATCTGTTGTTTGTGTATTATTCTGTGCTGCAAGAGTGGTTGTAATGAGCAGAGATAGCCCTACTATACAGAGTCTTCTTCTATTTGTTTTGTGTTTCATAGTGCAAATATACGCTCTTTTCGTTACTATGCCAAAGCGCATAAGTCGGATAGGTAATTGAGGTATTATTATCCGTAATTCGGGTAACGATATTCGTTATCCCCTACCCTTTTCACCCATGAAATTTGCGCTATTTGAGATATGCAAAATGGAGGTGATTTGTATGCTATTCCTATATTCATCCTATATTCGTCCTATATTCGTCCTATATTGATCCTATATAAAACCTTCGAAATACATAGGATTGATGAGCGTTTGCGGTGGGCAGTTTTTCCGTTGGGGGATTAGAGGAAAATGGGAGGGAGTGTCAGGTTGTGATGTTTTTTCTTCGTTTTGGGCGGGGCTGCCCATAAACACAAGACAACTTTAAGGAGTTGTTATTAAGACTGTTGTTCCCTAAAGTTGTCTTGAACAAGAACTAATATGTTCGTTAAAAGTAAGGTCGTCGGGAATAATCCCGAGCGAGAGTCAGGTATCAAACCTCATAGTGTCGTGCTATTATTTATCCCTTTTTCAGCAGCATTTGCCTTCCAGGTCAAAGCGGTCGTTGTTCATTACCTTGGTCCATGCTTTCACAAAGTCACGCACGAACTTTTCCTTGTTATCGTCCTGTGCATAGAACTCGCAGTAGGCACGCAGTATAGAATTTGATCCGAAGACGAGGTCTATACGCGTGGCAGTCCATACAATGTTACCGGAGGCGCGTTCCACAATGTCATACATTCCTTCTGTGGTAGGTACCCACTTATACCTCATGTCCGTTAGATTTACAAAGAAGTCATTTGTCAGCACTCCTTCCCGTTGTGTGAACACACCATGCTTCGTTTTTGCGAAGTTCGTTCCTAATACCCGCATACCTCCTATAAGTACCGTCATCTCAGGAGCGGTAAGCCCGAGTAGTTGTGCACGGTCTATCAGCAGTTCTTCCGGTTTTTGTTGTGTGTCACATTGCAGATAGTTACGGAAGCCATCGTGTCGTGGTTCGAGATAATGGAAAGAGGGTGCGAGTGTCATCTCGTCAGTGGCATCTCCTCTCCCGGGCGCAAAAGGTACAGTGATATCCACTCCGGCCTCTTTCGCAGCGGCTTCTACGGCGGCAGTACCTGCCAATACGATGAGGTCAGCCATGCTGACTTTTTTCTCTAAGACCTGTTGTACCTCTTGTAGTTTGTCAAGAACCCGTTGCAGTCTTTCTGGTTCGTTCGCCTCCCAGTCTTTTTGTGGTGCAAGTCGTATGCGTGCTCCGTTGGCACCTCCTCTATAGTCCGATTTGCGGAAAGTACGCGCACTGTCCCATGCTGTGGCTATCATCTCCGAACGGTTAAGCCCGCAGTTGAGTAGTTTATGTTTGAGTTCGTCTATCTCGTTGTCTGTGAGTGTGTAATCCACCGTTGGTATAGGGTCTTGCCAGATGAACTCTTCTTGGGGTATATCCGGTCCCAAGTATCTGCTTTTGGGTCCTAAGTCTCGGTGTGTGAGTTTGAACCATGCTCGTGCGAATGCTGTTTCAAAGGCCTTGGGGTCTTTATAGAATTTCTCACATATCTTTCGGTACTGAGGATCAAATTTCAATGCCATGTCGGCATCTGTCATCATCGGGTTTCTCCGTTTGGACGGATCATGTGCATCCACAGGTTTGTCCTCTTCTTTGATATCAACAGGCTCCCATTGGAACGCTCCGGCCGGGCTTTTCTCAAGTCCCCATTCGTAGTCGAGGAGGAGATGCAGGTACTCGTGGTTCCAGCGGTCGGGGTGTGTGGTCCATGCCCCTTCAAGTCCACTGGTGACGATATGCCCGGGTCTTGTGTCCGGGTTCATCCATCCTAATCCTTGTCCTTCGGGTGTATTGGCTTCAGGTGCCGGTCCTAATTTAGAGGCGTCTCCGTTGCCATGCGTCTTTCCTACGGTGTGTCCTCCCACGATGAGTGCTACGGTTTCTTCGTCCCCCATGGCCATACGCTGGAAAGTTAGGCGCACATCTCGTGCCGTTTTTAGCGGGTTCGGTACGCCGTCCACTCCTTCCGGATTGACATAGATAAGTCCCATCTGTACAGCCGCAAGCGGGTTGTCAAGGGTTTCTCTGTCCTTATCATCTTGGTATCGGTGTTTCGTTGGCGCAAGCCATTCCTTTTCGTTCCCCCAATGGATATCTTTTTCGGGGTGCCAAATATCCTCTCTCCCTCCTGCAAATCCGAGTGTTTTAAAGCCCATAGACTCGTATGCCATATTTCCTGCGAGTATCATCAGGTCAGCCCATGATATTTTGTTGCCGTATTTCTTTTTGATAGGCCATAGTAGTCGGCGTGCCTTGTCAAGGTTAGCATTGTCAGGCCAACTGTTTAGCGGAGCGAAGCGTTGGTTACCGGTTCCTGCTCCTCCCCTGCCGTCGAATGTCCTGTATGTTCCTGCTGAGTGCCATGCCATGCGTATCATCAATCCTCCGTAGGTGCCATAGTCTGCAGGCCACCAATCTTGGGAGTCACGCATCAATTGTTTCAGATCGGACTTGATCGCCTCTAAGTCCAGTTTTTTGAATTCTTCTCGGTAGTTGAAGTCGCAGTCATTGGGATTGGTTTTGCGATCATGTTGTGCGAGAATGTCCAGGTTAATAGCCTCCGGCCACCATGACATGACAGCGTCTTTGATCTCTGTGTTGGCTCCGTGTACTGTGTCCGTTCCGGGACTTTGTCCATGATTGAATGGACATGTCATTTTGTTTTCCATACTTGTTAGATTTTAATGGTTAGACATACATCCGCCAAAGAAGATGGTGTTGGAATAATGGTATCTTTTGGAGTGGGTGTATTCCAAACGAAGCCACAATCTAGCAGATAAATTGTTTTTCTTGATGCACCTGCGACAAAGGTATAACAAATAATGAAACTAACAAGTATATAACACAAAAAAATAATCCAAGACAACTTTTGAAGAGAAAAGACCTCTATAGTTACCCTGTTAGACTATCTATGGTTATTAGACTTCTATGTTGGCGGATTAGAGTTGAGGGAAGTTCTTTGTAGTTGAGAGTTGAGAGCAGTGGAGAGTTGTATGTTTAGTTAGTTGTAGGGAAACTCCCCTGCCCCCTCCCTTCAAAGGATGGGAGAAGCAGAGTAAGGGCTATGTGGCGAATAAAATGGCTAATTCGTAGATAATTATATAGTGTCCTCTCTTGTCTCGCCTTCTGGGACGAGGAGAATGCTGATTTCGTAGAGAATATAGATAGGCACGGAGGTCAGGAGCAGGGTAAAGACATCGGTGGTGGGGGTAATGACGGCGGCGACAATAAGTATCACGACCACTACATGGCGGCGGTAGCGGCGCATAAGAGGCGAAGTGAGCAGCCCCATACGCCCGAGTGTCCAGCAGACTATCGGCACCTCGAACAACAGCCCCATGAGCAGGAGCAGCGTCCACAATGTGGACATATACGACTGCAAGGTGATTTTGTTGGCGACATCGGCACTCACCTGATAGGTTCCGAGAAAGCGGAACGCAAAGGGGAAAATGATACAATAGCACAGCACCACGCCTGCCATAAACAGCACATAGCCCCACGCCACAAGGCGATAGACATAGTGCTTCTCCCGCTCATACAATGCAGGTGCCACAAAGCGCAGCAGCACATACACCATATACGGCGAGGCGCACAGCAACCCCACATAGCAGGCGGTTTTGATATGGATGGTGAATTGGTCTGCCAGCCCAGTATTGATCATCTCAATGGCAGCCGTGGGCAGCGTATCGGCGGGCAGCACGCGGGACAACAAACGATAGAGGAAGAAATCGGGACTATTGGGCGCAAGCAGTAGCGCGAAGAGACTATCCTTAAAACAGAACGCCACCACCGCGCACACCGACACCACCACCGCTATGCGGACAAGCACCCCGCGCAGCACATCGAGATGTTCCCAAAACGACATCTGTTCCTCCATATCGGGCGGGGTCAGTCTTGCTTGGCGGCAGCCTTGTCGTCCTGCTTGGGGCTTTCCGTCTTGGTGTCGCTCTTGGTGGTATCCGTCTTGGTCGGGTCGGCTTTCTCCACCTCGTCCTTGATGTCGTTCATGCCGTCCTTGAAACTGCGCACGCCTTTGCCCAAACCGCGCATCAGTTCGGGTATCTTCTTGCCGCCGAAGAACAGCAGGACAATGAGTGCGATAAAGATAATTTCGGGTAAACCTATTCCAAACATAGTATTGATGAATTTATAGGGTTAAACATATTGATATATTTATATGATTCGACATTTTGATACTTACAGCGTGCCTTGTTTGAGTTGCTCGACATAGCGGTCAATGCGGTGGAGTTCGTCGGAAATCTGGATGTTCTGCGGGCAATGTGCCACACATTGGCGACAACCTATACAATGGCTCGCCTGACGCAACTTGGGGACAGAGCGGTCATACCCCACAAGGAACGCACGGCGGGCGCGACGGTACTCCGGGTCTTGGGCGTTGTTGGGTACATGCCCCTCGTTGATACAACGATTGTAGTGCGAGAAGACAGCGGGGATATTGATACCATACGGGCAGGGCATGCAGTAGTTGCACTCGTTGCAGGGTATGGTATGGAGATTGTAGATGTCGTCCGCTATCTTCATCAGGAACGCATCCTCGTCGGGCGTAACGGGGCGCAGGGGCGAATAGGTGTGCAAGTTCTCGCGGAGGTGCTCCATATAGGTCATACCGCTCAAGACGCTCAGCACGCCCTCGGGCGTACCCGCGAAACGGAACGCCCACGATGCCACCGACTGCTCCGGCTCGCGGCTCTTCATCTTGGCAGCGATATAGTCCGGCACACGCGCCAAGCGTCCGCCGAGGAGCGGCTCCATAATCACAGCAGGGATACCGCGTTGGTGCAGTTCGCCGTATAGGTATTCGGCATCGGTGTTGCGCGGGTTGATTTCGTTGGCATAGTGCCAATCGAGGTAGTTGAGTTCGATCTGCACAAAGTCCCAATGGTACTTGCCCTCGTCGAACCAACGCAGGGCAAGGTCGAAGACCCGGATGTCGCCATGGTAGGAGAAACCGAGGTTGCGGATACGCCCTTTGCGTTTCTGCTCGACAAGCCAATCGAGGATACCATTGTCGATGTAGCGCTTATAAAACTCCTCCATCGGTTTCTGCCCATAGCCGATACCATGGAGCAGGAGATAGTCCACATAGTCGGTTTGGAGTTCACGGAGCGAGTTCTCGAACATCTCCTGAGAAGCACGGCGGCTCCATGTGGCGGGGCTGAAATTGGAGAGTTTGGTAGCGATAAAATAGGACGACCGCGGGTGGCGGCTGAGGGCAATACCCGTGGCACGCTCACTTCGCCCCTGACAGTAGGCGGGCGATGTGTCGAAATAGTTCACACCGTGAGCAAGGGCATAGTCTACCTGTCGGTTGACCATGTCTTGGTCGATGGGGGCATTGCTGTTCTCCCGTCCGCTCGCCCCGCCCTCGACGGGCAGGCGCATCATACCGTAGCCGAGGAGCGAGACACGGTCGCCCGTATTGGGATTGGTACGGTAGGTCATTTGGCTGCTGTCGGGCTCGCGGCTTTCGGCGGGCGACTGCCGGTCGGCGGTACGAGCGGTGCAGGCACTGAGCCATGCCGAGGAGGCAACTGCGCCTCCGCCTATGGTCTTGAGAAAATCTCGTCTATTCATTGTGTTTCGAATTTAGATAGTCCTATGTACTTCGTTTCCCTCTACATAGATAGCACTGAACGGGCGGGCAGGACATAGGTTCTCACAGGCACCACAGCCGATACACCGCTCGGTATTGACGGATGGTACAGCGTATGCACAGCCGTCGATATGCACCATGGTAATTGCCCCCGACGGGCAGTGGCGGGCGCAGTTGCCGCACTCGACATCGTCGGTAAGCGGCACACAGTTCTTGCGCACCCAGACGGCGTGCCCTACCTGTGTAGCGGACTTGTCCTCACGGGTAATGGGACGGATAGCCCCCGCGGGGCAGACCTCGCTGCAACGGGTACACTCGGGGCGGCAGTAGCCGCGCTCGCAGGACATCACGGGTTGCATAAGGGTAAGCAAATCCTGCGAAGGACGCAGCACATCATTCGGGCAGGCGGAAACGCAGAGTTGGCAAGCGGTACAGTGCTTGGCCATATTCTGCGCCGAGAGCGACCCCGGCGGGGTGATGGGCGTAAGGCGCTTGGGGGCTACCTTGTCTTCGATAGCCGCCAGACCGCCGTCAATCTTTTTCTTCTCCTGCGCCAAAGTCGCAGCAGATAGAGAGATAGCCGTGCCTACCAGGAAACTGCGGCGGCCGGTATCGACCGACTCGGCACTTGCCTCAGGCGTGTCGGCTACGGGTTTACGCATAGGGGTATGGGTATAATGAATCGCATGGCGGCGACAAGCGTTCAAACAGTTGCCGCAAGAGACGCAGCGCGAATAGTCCACGGTGTGGTGGGCGGCATCTATGCAGGCGGCTTTGCAACTGCGCTCACAGAGGCGGCAGCCGTTGCACTTGTCGGTATCGATATGCACACGGAACCACGAGAAACGCGCCAAGAAGCCAAGCATAGTACCAACGGGGCAGACGGTGTTGCAGTAAGTGCGCCCGTTGCGCCAGGCAAGGACGAACAGGACGACGAAGGTAGTCAGTGCGACACCGAAAGTCAGCCAACCACGCACCCAGACCTCTTTGCTATAGACGGCATAACTGCCCGCACGCTCCGCGAGATAGGCGATACCGTTGTTTGCCCAATCGTAGAGCGGCATCAAAAGGTTCTGCACCATACGCCCATAGGCACTGTACGGCGCAAGCAATGCCACGAAAGAGCCCACACCCGCAATCATCGCCACGACGAAAAGCACCAATATGGTATAGCGCAGCCACGAGCGAGCGGGGGAATAGGAGAAGCGGTATTTCTTTCTCTTACGCAGACCGCTGAACCACGAGATGATGTCCTGGAAGATACCAAGCGGGCAGATAACCGAGCAATAGACACGCCCGAAGACGAGCGTGAGCAGCACCAATGCCAGCACCACGCCCACATTGAGCGAGAGCAAAGCGGGCAGGAACTGAATCTTTGCCAACCAACCAAGCCAATGGTGCAGCGTGCCTGTATAGTCCAAAAACAGGGCGGTCAGCAGTATAAAGACTATCGCGGCAAGGGCGATACGAATGCGACGGAGCATAGTACTATCGGTTCATTGATTCGACCATGGCGTTGACTATCGGAAGGCAGCGGGCGGGGTCGGTATAACCGCGGAGACTGCGCTCTATCGGGCACTCCCCCGTGTGGTCTCGGTTGGGGATATAGTCCAACACCTCATGATATTGCACCTCTATGCCTGCCCCTTGGAGCATATCGATGGCCTCACGGGAGATAGCCTCGGTGGTAACATATTTCACGCCGCCGGCAATCATCAGCGTGGCGGCTCCCTTGCCCACTATCCTGTCGGCGACGGCTGCGCCCCGGAGGAGCGTAGTCTGCTGCAAGTCGTAGAGGTCGCGCACACCGTGCTGCGTGTAGGTGGTCTGCCGGCCGTGGTTGCGCACGACAAGGGACAGATTCTGCTCGTTCAATTCGCGCAACATATCCTCTCCGTCGATGCTCACCAAACGATAGGCGCGTGTACCCAACCCGATCTCTGCCGCACGCTCGATGGTGCGGATGCCGTGGCGGGAGTTGATACGCTCTATCAAAGCCGCTGCGTTGTCGCTATCGGAAGAGGGGTAATTGAATACGATATCCACGCAGGCTTGGTCGAGCGCAACGGGGTCGAGCGACGCCAAGATACCCACATTCTGCATCTCGGGGGCAGCGGGGTGGCTGTCGCAGTCGCAATCCACCGAGAGGTTGTTCATGACATCGATATAGACTGTGCGCACGCAGGAGGTACCCCGTTCGGTGTTCTTCGCCACATTGAAGTATTGGTGTACCCCATCGGCAGCCGCAGCCATCGACTCGTGGAAGAGGTCTTGTTCGGGAATACGACTCCACAGTTGCTCGGGGTCTTCGGTAACACCCGCCGAGTGGATATAGGACTTGCCGTTGCGGGAGGCGATACCGATACTCTGGTTCTTCAACACACCCCCGAAGCCGCCCATGGCATGCCCCTTGAAGTGGGCGAGATTGACCAAGAAATCGTAGTGCGTCAGGTGTTCGCCCACGAGGTCGTAGCGGAGGTGCAGCGTGTCGCGCACGGGGATACGCACCTCGCCGAACTCGTCCATCAGGTCGCAGGGGGCAATAGCCGTCCAGCCATGGTCGACAAAGACCTGCTTATGGTCTTCGACAGTATAACGCTTGCCCCGATAGGCGGTGTTGCACTCGACAATAGTACCTTGCACCTTATCCACCAAGGGCTTGACGAGTTGCGGGTCGAGGTAGTGATGCCCGCCCGGCTCGCCCGTAGAGACCTTCACCGCCACACGCCCCTCGGGCGTAACACCAAGCGCCTCGAAGATACGCACCAGCGAGGCGGAGGAAATCTCTTGGGTCATGTACACGACTGCCGTGTCGGCGACAGGAGCAGACGCGGCGGTGTTCTTGCTTTGGCAGCAGCCCGCCAACAGCAGAGCGGCTATGCCGAATAGAATGGGGGTTTTCATACTCAAAAGTTTTTATTTTGCTATCCAATTTTGCACTGCTTGGCGGGCTTGAGCGGGGTCTGTCTGTGCCGTTGTACCCCGTATGGCAAGCCCCTCGCTGACCGTCGCTTCTGCGCAAGTAGTGCGGAGATATGACGGCGTGCTGCCTAACCCGCTCCCCTCGTGGGTGCAGAAAGGGCATATCACTTTGCCACGCCAATCATGGGCTTCCAGAAAAGTATATACGGGCATCGGCATATCGCTCCACCATATAGGATAGCCGATATAAACAGTGTCGTACGCCTCGACGGAAATATCTTCTTTTAGGGCAGGACGGGCTTGCTCCGTGCGTTCCGTCTGCGCCTGTCGGGTACATTCCGAGTAGTCGTCCGGGTAAGGCGTAACGGGCGTTATTTGGAACAAGGTAGCGTTCGCCGCTTCGGCAATCATCTCTGCCACAATGTGCGTGTTGCCTTTTTCAATGGTTCCTACACCATAGTTCTCGCCTGTACGGGAGAAGAACACAACTAATGCTTTGCTTTCCATAATCGTGCTGTCTTGCGGGTTGTTTTGTGTACTGTTTTGCGTGTTGTCTATGGGCTTATTCTCTGCGCACGCCATGAGTGCCATAGTTCCCAACATGGCGAAAAGAAAATGTTTCATTGGCTTATGGTATTTAATTCCTAATTCCTAATTCCTAATTCAAAATTGTACTGTTATTCCGCCTATGGCGGTGGCGAGGGGCATGGGGTAGCCGAGGTTAATCTCGTAGCGTTGGGCGAGCAGGTTCTCTCCACGCACCCATAGGCTCAAGTACTTACAGACCTCCACCTGCCCACGCAAGTTCCACAATACGAAATGCTCTTTCTCGACAGGCGACACCGAGGTATAAAGCCCATGGATATACTGCACTCCCGTCGAGACCGACCAACGCCCGTCGGCATAGCGTGCGCCGACATAGAGTTTATGCTCGGGGGCTGCCACCACGGGATTCTGCATATAAAGGTAACTATAGTTGGCATCCACCGACCATGCCTTGCTGATTTGCCATGCCACTTCGGTCTCGACGCCCGCATTCCGTATCTTGCCCGAGTTCTGATTGAGCATACCCGCTCCCTCGGGATTGGGCAGCGTCAGGATGATGTTCTTGCCGTCGATATAAAAGACATTCAGGGCATAACGCAGCCGCCCGCCGAGCAGTTGCTCCGAGAGCGACCACTCGTAACTCCACAGGCTCTCGGGGCGCAGGTTGGGATTCTGCGGCGGGAAGAGATACATCTCTCGCAAGGTAGGATTGCGATAGCCCTTATTCGCCGACAGTTTCATCTCGATGGCGTAGGGCAAGTGGACGGCGATACCCGCCTGCGGCACCCACGCAACGCCCGTCAGCGTATGGTAATCGACCCGCACACCCGCATTGAGCGTCACCCAAGAGCCGATATGTTGGCGGAAATCCAAATAGCCCGCCACCTCGTGTACGGTCTTGTTAATCAGCGTATCCGCCTGCCCCTCACGCTCGCCCTCGACATAGATGTTTCGCGCCCGCCCGCCGAAAGCGAAGTAGTCCACCCCAAGGGTCAGGCGGTTGCCACGGAACATCTGCACGCTCTGGTACGCCGACACGCCCGCCATATAGTCGTGGGCATCGAAACGGTAGGCACGGGGACTCGCCCCCGAGGCATAGCCGTCGTTGATATAATGATGTCCGAAATTGTAGAAGCCGCTCACCGTACCCGTGGTGCGCTCGTAGCTGTTGCTGACCGAGAGCGAAGTCATGCCGCGCGTGATAGACTGGTCGGCGTCCTCGAGCGGCTGTGCGACAGAGCCCGGCTGCGAGGCATCGAAATGCGTCACATTGACATCGGCGGCGATATTCCACTGCGGCGAGAAATCGTAGCCCAACTTGGCATAGCCGCCGTACTGTTGGAACGCCATGTTCGCGCGGTGACCGTCGGTGCGGTTGTACGAAGCACTGACTACGGAGGTAACGCCACGCTTGTATATTCGGTTGGTCGCCTCGGTCTCGACCGTGTTGTACGCCCCGTAGCCTGCGTGAAGGGTCGTATGGATGCCCTCCTCGGGTTGGCGCGTAACGATATTGACTACACCGCCCATAGCATTCGAGCCATACAGCACCGAGGCGGGGCCACGCAAGACCTCCACCCGCTCCGCCATGAGAGTCTGGTAGGAGTCGGCGATAGGATGCCCCATCAGCCCCATATACTGCGGGTGGCCGTCGATAAGCACCATCAGTTGCCCCGTGCTGCCGCTCAAACCGCGCAGGGAGATAGCACCCGACCCGCCGCCCGACACGCCGTAACCCATCACACCACGGGCGGTAGTGAAAAGACCCGGGACTTGCTCCGTAAGCAAAGGAAGCAACGAGGATTGGTGGCTCTGCTCGATAGCCGCACGGGAGATAACACTCACAGTCTCAGAGAGATGGCGGATGTCCGTGCGGCTGCGTGCGCCCGTAACAACCACCTCGGGAATGGAGTCCGAATAGGCGGGCTGCTCGGCGGGGAAGGGGGCGGCTGTGGCTGCGGTGGTGGGGGATGGGTAATGGGCGGATGTCGCTGCTGCGCTGCCTGCCAATAGGGAGAATAGTATGACGAGGATTTTTCTCATAATCGAATGAATGTCTTTCGTTTGCAGGGGAGTTGTTTTGGGGGAGATTGTCTTTTTGCGGGGTGGATTCTTGGCGTTGTGAGGCGGGGAAGTATCTTTTTCCGCCGCAAAAGTACAACCTATTTCCGGTATGTCCAAGATGTTGGATTTCGTATCTGTAATTGGGGTATGCGTTTCCGTAATTGGGGTATGTTTCTGCTTTGTGCTAGACGGGAGGGGACTCCACCTACCCCTTCAGAGAGGGGGGATACAAAGGATGGAAAACTGAGCCTGACGGCTCATTCGGGCGGGCGAGAAGGTGTTATGCTGCGCATTGCGTGTGGTGCTCCCGTAGGACGCCTATGTTCCCAGTGTTTTTAGTTGAGGGTTGAGGAGAGTGGTATAAAGGTAGAGAGAACAATCGTTACCTTATATTACCACGAGGGTGTGTCGTACGCGAAAGGTATCTTTCTCGTACGACACACCCTCGTGGTTGCTTATTTACATCGGTGAAGTAGGTTGCTTACTTCATCGAGAGTACCCGCTGATGTTACAGGGGTTACTTGTTCACTTGGAAGCGGGTGTTGCCAGTGGTGAAGAAGTCCACTATCTGGTTGGCGGCGGCGATGCCGGCGTTGATATTGGCTTCTGCTGTCTGTGCTCCCATCTTCTTCGGTGTAGCGAAGTATCGTCCTGCGAAGAGTTCGTGCATCTTCTGGTCCGCGGCAGGCATGATGTCGGTGACATAGCGGAAGTCGGTACGCTCCTGCATGAGTTGAATCAACTCGTCCTCGTTGATAACCTCCTTGCGGGCAGTATTGACCAAGACAGCACCCTTCGGCATGAGGCTGAGCAGGGCGTAGTTGATACTGTTCTTGGTCTCAGCGGTAGCGGGTATATGGAGTGACACGACATCGCAGGTCTTGTACAGTTCCTCAGCGGAATGGAGCGGTGTCACGCCCTCTGCTGTCATTGCCTCGTCCGGGCAGAAAGCATCGTATGCGTAGATGTCCATGCCGAAGCCTTTGGCTATACGTGCCACATTACGTCCCACATTGCCGAAGGCGTGGATACCGAGTTTCTTGCCTTTGAGTTCTGTGCCGCTGGTGCCGTTGTAGAAGTTACGCACGGCATATACCATCAGTCCGAGAGCCAGTTCGGCTACGGCGTTGGCGTTCTGTCCGGGCGTGTTCATGGCAACGACGTTGTGTGCAGTAGCGGCAGCGAGGTCGATATTATCAAAGCCTGCGCCGGCACGAACGACAATCTTGAGTTGCTTGGCAGCGTCCAGCACCTCAGCGTCCACGATGTCGGAGCGGATGATGAGAGCGTCAGCATCGGCTACGGCATCGAGTAGTTGTTGTTTGCAGGTGTACTTCTCAAGCAGCGTTAGTTGGTAACCTGCTTTCTCTACCACTTCGCGTATGCCGTCGATAGCGATTTTGGCGAAGGGTTTTTCGGTTGCGATTAATACTTTCATGGTTTGTACTAATGTTGTGTAAAAGACTGCCGTGTGCTTCTCTTCACGCTTGGGAGAACGATACCAGTATTCCATAGATGTAAATAAAATCTAATTTGTTGTACGGTGTAGTGTCGGCGTAAGATCGGCTTATGTTCGGCTCTTGTGCAGCACAAATGCTTGTCCGAAAAAGCGTCAGCAGTTATAAATTACACGATGATTATTAAGGTTGATTTGTTAAATCTTCTTTTCGTAATCATGGATGCAGTCCACGAATGCCTGTACGCCTTCGATGTCCATAGCGTTGTAGCAGGACGCGCGGAAGCCACCTACGAGGCGGTGTCCCTTGATACCTACCATGCCGCGTTCGGTAGCGAAGCGGAAGAAGTCGTCTTTGAGTTCCTCGTATTCAGGTTTCGGCACGAAGCAGATATTCATGCGGCTGCGGTCTTCTTTGTTGAGGATAGTAGGCACGAACATCTTCGAGTGGTCGAGGCAGTCGTAGAGGAGGTCTGCCTTCTGCTGGTTGCGACGGTCGATCCACGCTATGCCGCCGTTAGCCTTGAGCCAGCGCAGTGTGAGCAGTGCGGAGTAGATAGGCAGTACGGGAGGGGTATTGAACATCGAGCCACCGTCGATATGGGTCTGGTAGTTGAGCATGGTCGGGATATAACGTGATACGCGTCCCAGAGCCGACTCCTTGACGATGACGAAAGTGACACCTGCAGGTGCGATATTCTTCTGTGCGCCACCGTAGATGAGGTCGTATTGGCTCACGTCGATGGGGTGCGATAGGATGTCGGAGGACATGTCCGCAATCAATGCCACCTTGCCTTTCTTGGCGTAGATGTCTTGCAGTTTGCGGTTGGAAATCTCGGTACCAAAGATGGTGTTGTTGGTGGTGATATGGAAGTAGTCAGCGTCCTGCGGGATGGTATATCCGTCAGGGATGGAGTTGGTGGACTCTCCTACGACCTCTACTTCTCCGAAACCTTTCGCCTCTTTGATGGCTTTCTTGGACCATACACCGGTGTTGAGGTAGGCGGCTTTATGCTCGAGGAAGTTGTATGGTACCATGCAGAACTGCAGGCTGGCACCACCACCGAGGAAGATCACGCGGTAGTCTTCCGGCACACCCAGCAGTTCTTTCATCAGTGCTTCTGCCTCGTCCACTACAGGTTGGAAATACTTGGCGCGGTGCGATATCTCAAGGATACTCAGCCCTTCGCCCTGAAAGTCAAGCACAGCCTCAGCCGTTTGCTTGATGACCTCTTGTGGCAGGATACTCGGTCCTGCATTGAAATTGTACTTTTTCATTTTGATATTAGTTGATTGAGTTAGCGTACTTCGTTCTAATCTATTTGATATAAGATTATCCCTAAATACGACAATGTATTATTTGTTGAATTATAAGATAGATGATAAGCCAATACACCACGGGCTTCTTCTTTCCATTCTGCACTCCTATCGTAATAAATATCAACCGATGTTCCGTCTATTTTGTATATAAAATGACTGGAACTGAATGCTCCTGAAATAGATGAATTTACTTGTACTAAACAAGTGTTTCTCTTAGCACTAAAATAGAACGATATTAGTTCGGAACCTTCACTGTAACCATAAGAGTGTCCGACTATCGGATGATTCATATCACTGCAACTATTTAATGCGAATGCACAGAATATAAAAAGAATAGTTAAAGTCTTTTTCATATTTATATATATGGTTATTTTATTTAACATACGAACATCCTTCATTTACTTTTGGTATATACAAGACCATAATACCTATATGTCAGTGTTCTTTATCTAATTGATAGTGGTCATAATGGATAGCCAATTATTTGCAAGTATTGTACAACCCCTATCTTTCACTTGATGACCTCTTGTGGCAAGATACTCGGTCCTGCATAGAAATTGTACTTTTTCATACGGATATAAAAATTATTATTGTGTCTATTATTCCGCTGCAAGTTTACGACATTTTTCTGATTCCAACAAATAGATGTTTCAAAATATTCCCCAATTAAACAAATAGCCCCTATGGAAGTACTCCACAGAGGCTATTTGTTTGGCTTATTATACTACAATTTTACATATTGAGTAATGCCTCCATCTCGTTGTATTTGTCATCCATCTTTAGGCGATAGTACAACTGTTTCAACACAACAATATAGTCGCGTTTCTCAATGTCCATATTATGCGCTTCTTCAAAATATGGCAATGATTTTGCAAACATTGCATCTACTTCTTTCAGTTTAGCCCTGTAAGCATTATCATCTTGAATACGGAAGGCCTCTTCGTTCAATTTAACTGCTTGATTATAGTAAACACGACCAATACCTGCCTTTGCATCGGCTAAATCAGGTTGTATCTCCAAAGCCTTATTAAAGTCGAAGATAGCCTCTTCGTACTTACCCATATTTTCTTCTATATTACCTTTGATATGGTAGTATTGTGCTACATTAGGTTCTCGTTCTATGGCCGTTCCAAGATATTCAAGAGCAATATCTTCTTGATTCGAATAGATATAGTAGTTAATCAAATTCTGTAGGAACCAAGGCTCTGCAGGGAAGCGTACAATTGCATCCTTCAAGACGCGTACAAAATTAGCAGTATCGTTCAGTGCGACATACTCTTGATATAAGAATTGGTTGACTGAAACCGCCTCATAGTTTCCATCTTTGAGTTGCTCAAAGATATCAATCGCCTCTTTGTGCATCTCGGACTGGGTAGCGAACAAGCCCATATAGAACTTATATTGGGTATAGATTGAGTCTTTAGGCATTTTTTCTTGCAATTTAGGGTCTTGCATCATAGGCAAATCAGGCATATCAAGGTGTAGTTTGAATACATCGTAAGCATGTTTGTAGTCCTTTTTATCATTCAAATAAATGCCGTACTTAATTAACTCTTGTTGCGTATAATACTCCAACATCTTTGTTGCAATGGCTTTGTGTACCTTTGTATTGACTTTGCCTTTTTCGTTTGGAATAGATGCCAAGTCATAGGCTTTTAACCAATAGTTGTAAGATTCAACTACGGCTTCTCCTTTCTGCTTATCATCAATAGCACCGAAAGCAGATTTTGCAAACAGATACTCGTTTTCTCTATAACCTATCATACCTGCTTGATACCATGTATCTGCCAGGTCTTTTGTGGTAGGATCTTCAAGTGCCAACTTAATAGCCGCACGAGCAGCAGAGAAGTCCGGATTTTCGGTATTAGCAGCAAGGTTCTTCGCCTTATTTACATTGCTCTTCTGAGCAAAACCAACTGTTCCAATGAGAACAATGGCAACAAGCAAACTAATCTTTTTCATAGTGATGATATTTAATCATTATTATCTTCTGTAGGAACAAAATCTGCGCCATTCTCTTCTATTGCGCTTCCCATTTCCATATTTTCGTTTTGTACTTCCACTTCTTCGTCTTTTGGTACAACACAACTGAACATCAAGTGATCGTTCCGTTTGTGTAACTCAATCAGTTTTACACCTTGTGTTGCGCGTCCCATTACACGAATATCAGACATGGCCATACGAATAGCCGTTCCTGATTTATTGATAAGCATCAAATCGAAATCGTCTGTTACAGCGTCAATAGCAATGAGTCTTCCTGTTTTTTCTGTAAGGTTCATTGTGCGCACTCCTTTTGTACCACGATGAGTGATACGATAAATAGGCTCACCATTCTCATCGTCTAAAGGTGTACGCTTGCCATAACCATTTTCGGAGATTACCAGTATGGTTTCATCAGAGTGTTTCTCTACGCATACCATCCCGACAACATAATCTTCTGTATCTTCCTCTAACTGGAGAGCGCGAACACCCGTAGCAGGTCTTCCCATTGGTCGAACAGCCTCTTCGTTGAAACGAACAACTTTTCCTTGACGGCTTGCCACTAAAATTTCGCTTTTCCCGTCTGTAAGAGCCACTCTAATGAGTTGGTCGTCTTCCCGCATAGAGATTGCAATAATACCATTCGCACGAGGACGAGAGTAGGCTTCTAAAGATGTCTTCTTTATTAAGCCATTGCGAGTAGCAAATACCAAGAAATGAGAGTTAATAAATTCACCATCGTTCAATCCCTTTATATTGATAAAGGCTCGTATCTTATCGCCTTTTTGTATATTGATGATATTTTGGATTGCTCTACCTTTAGAGGACTTGTTTCCTTCTGGTATCTCATAAACCTTCAACCAATAACAAAGACCTTGTTCTGTGAAAAACATCATAGTGGAGTGCATTGAGGCTGTATGAACATACTCAATAAAGTCTTCGTCTCGACTATCACTCGCTTTTGCACCTATTCCTCCCCTACCCTGCTGACGGAATTCAGTCAGTGGCGTACGCTTAATATAACCAAGATGTGAAATAGTGATTACCATCTCGTCGTCGGCATACATATCCTCCGGATTAAATTCAGTTGCCGTCATAACGACTTTTGTACGCCGCTCGTCAGCATACTTTTCTTTAATCTCTATCAGTTCCGTTTTGATCAGTTCATAACGCAAATGTTCTGACCCCAACAATTCTTGCAAGTGCGCAATGAGTTTCTCTATTTCTTCGTATTCATTCTTTAACTCATCGATACGCAATCCTGTGAGTTGTGACAAGCGCATATCCACTATTGCTTTCGACTGCAATTCATCTAACTGGAACCGCTGTTCCAATGCATGTTGTGCATCTTGTGGAGTACGACTTTGCCGAATGAGATGTACCACTTCGTCTATATTATCCACCGCAATTATCAAGCCCTCCAATATATGCGCTCTTTCTTGTGCTTTCTTCAACTCAAAACGAGTGCGGCGTGTTACCACATCCATACGATGGTCAACAAAGTTCCGTACCAAGTCTTTGAGGTTTAATAGACACGGGCGTCCTCCGACCAAGGCGATATTGTTAACGGAGAAAGAAGATTGCAATGCTGTATATTTGTATAACTTATTAAGAATAACGGTAGCACTTGCATCCCGACGCACTTCAACGATGATGCGTATATCACGCTTTGATTGGTCGCTTATTCCCGTTATACCCTCAATCTTTTTCTCGTTAGCCAACTCTGCAATGTTCTTCACCAAGTCGGACTTCACTACATTATACGGGAGTTCCGTTATAACAATCTGTTCTTTTCCGTGTTCATCGGTTTCGATGTCAGCATTCGAACGAATAACTACTCTTCCACGCCCTGTTTCATAGGCTTCTTTTACACCACTATAGCCAAATATAGTACCTCCTGTCGGAAAATCGGGGGCCTTTATATATTGCATCAGCCCTTCTACGGAGATGTCAGGGTTATTTATGTAAGCCACACAACCATCGATAACTTCCCCTAAGTTGTGTGTAGGCATATTGGTAGCCATACCCACTGCGATACCGCTTGCTCCGTTAACTAACAGATTCGGGAAACGAGTAGGCAATACAGTTGGTTCCCGCAATGTATCATCGAAGTTCAACTGCATATCTACTGTATCTTTTTCTATGTCCCGCAACATTTCTTCGGCCAACTTGGAAAGTCGTGCCTCTGTATAACGCATTGCCGCAGGTCCATCGCCGTCCACTGAGCCGAAGTTGCCTTGTCCGTCCACTAATGTATAACGCATAGCCCAAGGTTGTGCCATGCGTACAAGAGTACCATAGATAGAAGAATCTCCATGTGGATGGAACTTACCCATAACTTCACCCACAATGCGTGCAGATTTCTTTGTCGGTTTGTCGCTCGTGTTTCCCAACTCATTCATTCCAAACAGGACGCGCCGATGTACGGGTTTGAAACCATCACGGACATCGGGTAATGCGCGAGAGACTATAACACTCATTGAATAGTCAATATATGAGGTTTTCATTTCCTCATCTATATTCACCTTAATAATTCTGTCGTTGTCAACCATATATTTTATTATCCAATTAAAAATGCAGTATTACACTAAAATCACGCAAAGATACAACATTTTTCTTATTGTGGCAATTATTTCTCGGAGAAAAACACACTGAAAATGTTTGATTTTTCATAAAAATACAGATAAAAGAGAATTGCCTTGCAGATTTATCGTCCACAAGGCAATTCTTCTATACAAAGACTCAAGATATAGAAGCCTTTTTATTCAGCGGCAGGAGTTTCTGCTTCTGTTTTTGCTTCTACCTTCTCTTCTTTTTTCTCTTCTTTTGCTTTAGCGACAGCGGCTTTCTTGGCAGGCTTTTTAGCCTCTTCCTTTTTAGCCAACTTCTCGAGAGCAGCGGCATCCATTTCTGCCTTCAAGTCAGCAAGAACGGACAAGTCACCAAGAGTAGTCTTTTCTACTGCAGGTTGTGCTGCTACTTCTTTCTTTGCTCTTTTAGCCTTTGCTTCTTCTGTCTGCTCTTTAGGAGTTTCCCAAGTGCGCAAGTGGCTTAAGAGAATACGCTTTGCATCTTTATTGAACTCTATAACTTTGAAGTTGAGTTTTTCATCGACCTTGACAGGAGTCTTGTCTTCCTTCTGCAGGTGTCTGGTTGTACAGAAACCCTCTACACCATAAGGTAATGCGACTACTGCACCCTTTTCTGTCAGTTCGACGATTGTTCCTTCGTGGATGGTATCTACACCGAATGTTGATTCAAGTGCATCCCAAGGATTATCTTCCAATTGTTTATGACCAAGTGAAAGACGACGGTTCTCTTTATCTACATCAAGAACCACAACTTCAATCTCCGCACCTATTTGTGTGAACTCGTTCGGATGTTTGATTTTCTTTGTCCAACTTAAGTCAGAGATATGAATAAGTCCTTCTACTCCTTCTTCTATCTCAACGAAAACACCAAAGTTGGTAAAGTTACGAACTCGAGCCGTATGTTTTGATCCAATAGGATATTTCTCTTCGATATTTTCCCATGGGTCCGGTTTGAGTTGTTTGAGTCCAAGTGACATTTTACGTTCTTCGCGGTCGAGAGTTAGAATAACAGCCTCAACTTCGTCGCCCACTTTTAGGAAGTCGTGTGCTGAACGCAAGTGCTGACTCCAAGACATTTCAGATACATGTATCAGTCCTTCTACTCCCTGTGCGACTTCTACGAATGCGCCATAATCAGCGATAACAACCACCTTACCTTTGATATGGTCACCTACCTTGAGATTAGCGTCCAAGGCTTCCCATGGATGCGGAGTGAGTTGCTTCAAGCCAAGAGCGATACGCTTCTTTTCTTCGTCGAAGTCAAGAATAACGACATTGATTTTCTGGTCGAGGGATACAATCTCGTGAGGATCAGAAACTCTGCCCCAACTAAGATCGGTAATATGAATAAGACCGTCGACACCACCCAAGTCGATAAATACACCGTAGTTGGTAATGTTCTTAACGGTACCTTCGAGTACTTGCCCTTTCTCCAAGTGGCTGACAATTTCGCGTTTTTGTGCTTCCAACTCGGCTTCAATAAGAGCCTTGTGAGAAACGACCACATTGCGATATTCCTGGTTGATTTTGATTACTCGGAATTCCATTGTCTTGCCCACAAATACATCGTAGTCACGAATAGGCTTCACATCTATTTGACTGCCCGGTAGGAATGCCTCTGTACCAAATACATCCACAATCATACCACCTTTGGTCTTACATTTGATGTAGCCCTTAACGACCTCTTCGTTATTGAGAGCCTCGTTTACACGATCCCAACTGCGTGCTGCGCGTGCCTGTTTATGACTAAGTACGAGTTGTCCTTTTTTGTCTTCTTGGCTTTCGATGTATACCTCTACTTTGTCTCCTACTTTGAGGTCAGGATTATAGCGGAACTCTGCAGCAGGCACGATACCATCTGATTTGTAGCCTACATTAACAACGACTTCGCGTTTGTTGATAGCGATGACTGTACCCTCAACTACATCGTTGTCTTTGATAGCATTGAGTGTTTCATCATAACGCTTGGTTAATTCTTCTTTTGATTGTCCTTGAGCGGCAGTTCCACTCTCGTAGGCATCCCAGTCGAAGTTCTGGAGAGATTTGTTTTCTTCCATACGGAAATAAGTTGTCCAATCCATCCGATGTGCTTGCAGCGATGTGCATTCATCGTTCTTTAGACGCTAAACGGTTAAACATTATATATACATAACGCACCCAAAGATGCGGGCGCAAAGGTAATACATTATTTGTAAACTCGCAAGTCCTTTTTGAAAAGTTTTTTCGCAGGATGATTTTTTTGTGTTTACGGTATTATGTATTGTTGCCAATTGTCTATTACAGATTGGGCAATCAGACGATGTCCCTCCTCGTTGGGATGAATGCCATCGGCACAGAGATAGTGTGTATAGTCGTGGTTGTATGTAAGGAAAGGCGAAGTAATATCGACGATGGGTACTCCCTGTTCCCTTGCAATATGGAACACCTCTAAATTATACATATCATGATAATTGCGTATGCGTTCAATCTGTCCGCCGAGCCAATCGAATATATTTTCTCGTTCGATAGGAGACATAGTGCGCGTAGTAAAGTCGAAAAAGCGTTGTCCATCCATTAACGGAAGACTAAACAAGACCGGTTTGCTGCCCAACTTACGGACACGGTCGATTAGCCGGATGTATAAGTTATGGAATTGCTTCGGTTCTGTTTTGGGGTAGTGTGTCTGATTTGGCTCTGTGGCTATTTCTTTCCAGCAAAAATCCGAGTCATTGCCACCATATTCCAATATCGTTATGTTTGCTTTTGCTATTTCGTCTTTGTGCTGTTCCAAGATTTGTTCCCCTTTTGCGATGGTACATCCCATCTTACTGAAATTTTGCACCTCAAGATGAAGTGAGTCGGCACATTGTTCGACAAAACTATCATTGATGATAGAATAGCGTTCACCTTTTAGTACAATACCGCGGGAGATAGAGTCTCCCAATACAACAACATTCTTCATAATACCTTTGTTTTTGGTTTTTACGAGCGCAAAATTATGTCACACTTTCTATCTTGATAAATAGTATTGACGATATGGCATAGTTTTTGATTAAATACAGGTATTTGAGTGCTAAATTGCAAATATAGTGACAAAATTGACGATAAATGTATTTAGTCACTCTGTTTATTTGACGAAATATAACCCCATAACGGCTCTATGAAACAGGTTCCTTCTTCTGTTCTTGGTTTGACATCGTTGCTTCTGCACGTGTTGTCGATTCCTGCATTTTTCCTGTGTTTTATTTTGCTTTATCAATCCCGATGGATGACAGCGTTTTTGTCGATAGATGGTACGAAGACTGTATTTAACACCCTTATATTGATGTGCATTATGATTGTGGTGCTTTGCGGTTCGCGTATCCCGATGACTGCCTGCAGGAAACATCTGCATATTGCCTGGGTTTACTATATTCTATGGAGTTTGGCGGAATGGGTTGTGATGGCCCTTTTTATGGCATTGTATATGACATTGATGTATCGCGGTGCGTACGACTATTTTCTTGTGGCAGGGAAATGTATGTTACTTCTACTGGCTACGCTAATCTACCCTTTTGCCATTGTCAATTTGCTGATGTATGCGGCACGACCTGCTGAAGAAGTGATAAAGGAGGATAGTTTGATACGCTTTTATGACAGCACGCAGCGACAGAAACTCATTATTGCTGCGAACTCGATTCTTTATATCAAAGCCGATGAAAATTATGTGCATATACATTACACCGAGAACGGTCGCATCAAGGAGTTTGCTCTTCGCAACTCGATGCGTTCGATTGAGGAAAGCGTGCAGAAGCATGGTATTGTGCGTTGCCAACGGTCGTTTTTTGTAAATCCAAGGCATGTGAAAGTGTTGCGCAAAGACAAAGAAGGCATCATTGTTGCGGAGTTGGATACGGTTGGGATGAAGCCTATTCCTGTTTCTCCTAAATATTACTCGAATCTGAGTGCAAAATTATAGGATTCGGGGTAGAGAGTCTTTTGTAACTGATTGATACATCGGCTGTTTGAGTATTTTTCTTGGAAGTTTTCCACAAGGTATTTGTGTTGATTATGGAAAGTTAATACGGTAAATGAGTTATCGTATCGGGGGCTTTTGGGGTTGGTTTTGCATCGTTTTTGATTTGGAGTTGGTTCGTTAATCACCCAAGAATCACCCAATAATCACCCAACAATCACCCAAGAATCACCCAAAGATAGCAGGTATTTTCTCCGTAGAGAGTAGTTGATTTGTCCGTTGAAAGTTGGAGGGTTCGAGTTTTATATAAAATAGTTATCAATAGAAAGAAAAGGATTATTAATAATTAACAATTAATCATCAATGGACGGAGAGGACGATTTTCTGTGTGATTGACAGGTTCTTTCTATATTCGTCCTATATTCATCCTATACTCATCCTATACTCATCCTATATAAATCGTATATAAAACCTTCGAAAGACATAGTGTATACGGGGCTTGACGAAGGTTAGTTTTCAGTTTCAAGTGAGGAATGCAGTGTTTTTCAGTTTTATATTATGCTGCATTTTTTATGTTTTTCAGCGTATAGTTGTTTGGAGTTTTACAACATCATTTGTCTATATCACAACAATTATGTACCTTTGTGCGTTTGTTATAAGGATTAAGTTATTTCAAACAAATAGTTATAAATCAATAGACTTGTAGAATACATAATATGACAAGTAAAGAAATCCGACAGTCCTTTTTGGACTTTATGGAGAGCAAAGGACACCATATCGTACCCTCTGCACCGATGGTTATCAAAGATGACCCTACGCTGATGTTTACCAATGCGGGAATGAACCCATGGAAGGGTATTATTCTCGGCAACGATCCGATTAAGTATCCCCGTGTGGCAGATTCACAGAAGTGTCTGCGTGTCAGTGGAAAGCACAACGATTTGGAGGAGGTAGGACACGATACCTATCACCACACCATGTTCGAGATGCTCGGTAACTGGTCGTTTGGTGATTACTTCAAGGAGGGGGCTATCGACTTTGCATGGGAATACATCGTTGATGTCCTGCATATTGATCCGAAGAACCTCTATGCAACGGTATTCGAGGGTGCTCCCGAAGAAGGACTGGCTCGTGACGAAGAGGCGGCTGCCATCTGGGCAAAGCACTTGCCTACAGATCATATTCTGAATGGCAACAAGCACGACAACTTCTGGGAGATGGGTGATACCGGACCTTGCGGTCCCTGCTCCGAGATACATGTAGACAGTCGTTCCGAGGAGGAGAAAGCAGCAGTTCCGGGGCGTGAGTTGGTCAATAAGGACCACCCCCAGGTTATCGAGATTTGGAATCTTGTCTTCATGCAGTACAACCGCAAGGCAGACGGCTCTCTTGAGGGGCTGCCTAAGCGTGTGATTGATACGGGTATGGGATTTGAGCGTTTGGTGCGTACCCTGCAGGGCAAGCAGTCTAACTACGATACTGATGTGTTCCAACCTATGCTGCACAAGATTGGCGAGATTTGCGGTACAGAGTATGGCAAGGAGGAGAAAACCGACATTGCTATGCGTGTCATTGCCGACCATATCCGAACCATTGCCTTTGCTATTGCAGATGGGCAATTGCCAAGCAACGAGAAAGCGGGCTATGTCATTCGTCGTATCTTGCGTCGTGCCGTTCGCTATGGCTACACCTTCTTGGGTCAGCGTGAGGCATTTATGTATAAGTTAGTGCCGCAACTCATTGAGGATATGGGTGATGCCTATCCCGAATTGCGTAAGCAAGAGCAACAGATTATCCCTGTCATCAAGAGCGAAGAGGAGGCATTCCTACGCACGCTTGATAAGGGTATTACCTTGCTCGACAAACTTATGAAAGAGGCGAAGGGCAAAGAGATTTCCGGTGTGGATGTCTTTACGCTGAAAGACACCTACGGCTTCCCGCTCGATTTGACGGAGTTGATTCTTCGTGAGAACGGTTTTACCACCAACGAGGAGGAGTATCAGAAGGCATTGGAGCACCAGAAAGAGATGGGGCGTAGTGCCAATAAGCAAGATCTTGGCGACTGGGTAGTCCTTCGTGAGGGAGATACCGAGTTTGTCGGTTACGATTCGTTATCCGTTGAGACGGAAGTGCTTCGCTACCGTAAGGTAAGCCAGAAAGGCAAAGAGTTCTATCAGATTGTGCTTTCCAAGACCCCGTTCTATGCAGAGATGGGTGGTGAGGTAGGCGATACCGGTATGCTTGGTACGGCTCGTGTCGTAGATACTAAGCGTGAGAACAACTTGCCTGTACATATCTGCACTGAGTTACCGGAGCATATAGAGGGCAAACTGGTGGCACATGTGGATGAGGCACGCCGTCAGGCTATTGCTTGCAACCACTCCTGTACACACATTCTGCACTATGCGTTGCGTACCGTGTTGGGCGCACATGTAGAGCAGAAGGGTAGTTTGGTTACCCCCGATTCGTTGCGTTTCGATTTCTCGCACTATCAGAAGGTAACGCCCGAAGAACTCCGCAAGGTAGAACAGTTGGCGAACCAACTGATCCGTTGCAACTATCCGTTGGAGGAGAGCCGTCACACCCCGATTGCTAAGGCCAAAGAGATGGGGGCGATGGCATTGTTCGGCGAGAAGTACGGCGACGATGTGCGTGTCATCAAGTATGGCCCTTCCATCGAGTTGTGCGGTGGTTGCCATGTGCCTGCTTTGGGGTGTATTGGTGCCGTGCGTATCTTGTTGGAGACCAGTGTGGCAGCCGGTGTGCGTCGTATCGAGGCGGTTACGGCAGCCAAGGTGGATGAGTTGTATTTTGCACAGCAGGATATGTTGTCCAACTTGCGTGGTTTGCTCAATAATGCCCCCGATATTGCTACTGCCGTACAGAAAGCCGTGCAGGAGAACGCAGGGCTTAAGAAAGAGATTGAGACCTATATGGCAGAGAAGTTGGAGCAGTACCGTGACCGTCTGATAGACCGTGCGGAAGACTTCCACGGCACGAAGTTAGTGCGCCTGCAGGGAGCAGTGCAGCCCGATATGATTCGTGGTGTGCTGCCGTTGTTGCGTGGTAAATTTACCGATGTGCGTTTTGCTGTTGTAGGAGCAACGGAGTGGGAAGGTAAGCCGATGATTTCCGTCTTCCTTTCGCAGCCGTTGGTTGATGCCGGTTTGAATGCAGGGCAGATGATTAAATCTGCTGCTAAACACATCCAAGGTGGTGGTGGCGGACAGGCATGGATGGCTACAGCCGGTGGCCGCAATGCAAATGGCTTGCAGGATGCTATGAATGAGTTACTTTCTACCTTAAAAATATGAAGAAGTATTGAGGACACTAACAGGGCGTTTGCCTGATAAATATAGATCTGTTGTTCGTTTCGTATGTGTTGGTATATTCGGAACAGGATTTCAGTATGGTATTTATTATCTCTTTCTTTATTTGTTTGAGCAGTACTGTCCGGACCTCTATATAAAAGTATCTTTGGCCTTTACTATAGGTTTTTTGGTAGAGATGATAAGTAATTATATTCTTACCAGTTATTACACTTTTCGCAGTCATCCCAATATAAAGAATGCAAGTGGTTTCCTGTTTGGAAGAGGGCTAAATTATTTGTTGCAGATAGGTTTCCTACATCTTCTTATGTGGGCTACGCTATCTGAAGAGTTAGCCGGTATTCTGGCTATTGTACTTGCGGGTATTATCAATTATTTTGTTTTACTATTTTTCTATCGTAAGAAAAATACATAGCAAAAAGATTCCATATGAATATCTATAAAGGTCATATTATTTTCACCCCTACTCCACGAGAGTTTTCTATTATAGAGAACGGTTATATTGTGGTTGATGACAAAGGACTTGTGGTAGAAGTAAGCAAGAACAGACCTGCGTCTTATCCAGATATTCCGATTACTGATTTTGGGGATGCATTACTTATTCCTGCTATGAATGATATGCATGTGCATGCTCCTCAGTATCGCAATATGGGCATTGCCATGGATAAAGAATTGCTGCCTTGGCTGAACCAATATACTTTTCCAGAGGAATCCCGTTTTAAGAACATTGATTATGCATACACGATATATACTCGTTTTGTACATGATTTATGGCTTAACGGGACTATGCGCTCTGTTGTGTATGCTACGAGTGATTTGAATTCCACATTATTGCTCTGTAGGCTTCTGGAGAAGGTCGGTATAGGTGCTGCCGTAGGTTTAGTGGCAATGGATCGGAATTGTCCTAAAGAACTACAAGTGCCGCATAAACAATATGCAATAGATATGGAACGATTGGTTGGAGAGAGTAAGGCATTTTCGATGGTGTCCCCTATTCTTACTCCGCGTTTTATACCGTCTTGCTCTCCTGCATTATTGAAGACAATAAGCCAATTTGTCCGACAGTTGCATTTACCTGTTCAATCGCACCTTAGTGAGAACCGTGCTGAAGTAGCGTGGGTACAAGAGTTAGAGCCTGAAAGCAGTTGCTATGGCGACGCTTATAACCGCTATGGACTATTCGGGCAGACTCGTACGCTTATGGCACATTGCTGCTATACAGAAGGTAAAGAACTTGAGTTAATGAGACGCAACCATGTTATGGCTGTTCATTGTCCTATGTCGAATTGTAATCTTGGTTCGGGTATAGCACCTATCCGGACATTTTTGCAGAATGAAGTAGAGGTATCGCTTGGTAGTGATGTGGCCGCAGGACATAGCCTCAGCATATTCCGTGTGATGCAATATGCATTGCAGATGAGTAAATTGCGATATGCTCAATCGGAGGGTAAAGTTCCTTTCCTAACGCTTTCAGAAGTGTTTTATATGGCTACTAAAGCGGGAGGTGCTTACCTTTTCGGTAGTGGGTCGTTTGAGAAAGGTTATGCCTTTGATGCATTGGTAATAGATGACAGACAACTGAATTATTCTGATCCCAAGAAAGGTGTTATGCCGTACGGTTTACAACAGAGGCTTGAGCGTTTTATCTACTTAGGTGATGACCGTATAATAGCACACCGTTTCTGTGGAGGGAAAGAGATATATGAACCGCAACTATAAAGTATTATGAAAATGAGTAATTGCCTTAACATTATCTTACACCGTAGGAGTGTAAGACGCTACGAAGAGCGTGCGATTGAACAAGAGAAGATTGAGCAACTATTGAAGTCCGCATTAGCATCGCCGAGCAGTAAACATTTGAACCCTTGGGAATTTATTGTGGTAGATGACAAAGATATACTCTCGCAGATGGCGTCTTGTAGGACATACGGCAGTCAGATGTTGAAGGGTGCTGCATTGGGTATTGTGGTATGTGTTGACCCATCGCAGACTGATACCTGGCAATGCGACGGGGCTATTGCAGCCGAGCATATACTACTATGCGCCTCTGATATAGGTTTAGGTGCTTGTTGGGTGCAAGTATATAACAGGGACGGGGCAGAATCGCTTGTGCGGGAATTGTGTCACATTCCAGAGAGTTTGAATGTATTGTGTATTATCTCGGTAGGTTACCCCGATGAAGATAAAAAGCCTATCAATCCTGAACATTTACAATATGACAAGATACACTATGGACAATACTAACAAAGAAGTCAGGCGCAAGCCCATTGTTGCTATTACGGCAGGTGATCCGAACGGCATAGGTTATGAGGTGATATTGAAATCGTTGGCGCATCCTCATCTGTTGGAACTATGTATTCCTGTTGTATATGGGAATATGCAAGTGATGAAGCAACACCTTCAGTTGCTTGACAAAGATTTTCCGACCATGCCTTTTCGCAGTATAGAGCAAGTCAGCCAGGTGGAACAGAATAAGATTAATGTGATTAACTGCTATGCTGACAGTTTGCCGCTTGAAATAGGCAAATCGACTCGAGAAGCCGGTATTGCTTCTTATCAATCGCTTGCAAGAGCCTGTGAGGATATAAAACAGCAATTAGTTGATGCTCTTGTTACAGCACCTATCAACAAAGAGAATATCCAGTCGGAAGAATTTAAATACTCAGGACATACGGAGTATCTTACGCATTTGTTCTCTGCTTCAGGGCAGTCGCTGATGATGATGGTGAGTGAGAGGATGCGTATTGCTCTTGTAAGCACGCATGTTTCTTTGAGTCAAGTACCAGAGATGGTTACAGAAGATAATATTATGCAGAAATTGACTTTGCTAAACAGGACGCTGCAAGATGATTTCCGTATCCGTCGTCCCCGTATAGCGGTATTATCGTTGAATCCTCATGCCGGTGACGGAGGACTATTGGGGAAAGAAGAAGAAAGTATTATCATCCCTGCCATCAAGCAAGCAAGGGATAACGGTATATTAGCGTTTGGTCCTTATTCTTCGGACGGTTTTTTCGGTGCGGGGGATTATATTCATTTTGATGCCATATTAAGTATGTATCATGATCAGGGTTTAACTGCATTCAAGACCTTAGATATGCAAGGCGTTAATTATACGGCAGGGTTAGATATTATCCGTACTTCTCCTGACCACGGGACTGCTTATTCGATAGCAGGTAAGAATACCGCCGACCCTACGAGTTTCAGAAATGCATTGTATATGGCTATTGATATGGTCGGTATTCGTGCGGAGAACCGAGTTTTGCAGGCGAATGCCATGCACTCTGAGCCAGAAGCCTAATTCGCAAGATATATGTATATGAAAAAAATGTCTGTTTATCCTCTTTTGTTTGGTGTTGTTGCAGCGATTGTTCTTGGAGGCTGCAACCAAAAGCCGATTAGTACTGCTCGTCCGAGTGCGACAGGCAGTATATACGAGATGTTGATAGTGATGGATAATGCATACTGGGAAGGTAAAGAGGGCGACAGTGTACGCTCTTGTATGGGTGCAGATATGCCCTGTTTACCACAGATGGAAGCCTATTTCACTCTCTCACAAGTGTCCACCAAAGTATTTGACAATCTCCTTAAACCGACCCGTAACATCCTATTTATTGACATAAATCCAGAGCGTTATACTCATAACAAGATATTATTTTCGAAGGATGTTTATTCTTATCCGCAGGCATTTTGCCGTATTCAAAGTCCTTCGGCTGATGAATTTTCGAAGTGCTTTGATGAATATAAGGTGAAAGTTCGTTCCTGGTTTGTCCGTCAGGAGTTGGAACGACAAGGCAAGTTCTACAGGTCGTCGCAGAATACTCAGGCTGTTGCTGCCATAAAGAAAGAGTTTGATTGCGATATGTTGGTACCGATAGAATACCAACTTGTGATTGATACTGCAGATTTTGTGTGGGCAGTATCAGACAAGGGAAGTATGCGCCGTGACCTAATTGTTTATTCCTATCCCTATACGGATGCGAATACTTTTACGCGTGATTATCTTTTGCAGAAACGAGATAGTCTTGTTAAGTCTCGTATAGGCGGCTCTCTTGCAGGTTCGTATATGGGTACGGAGTACAAACATATTGTGCCTATCTATACTCCTATCCGCATAGATGATGCTTATTGTGCAGAGATACGGGGGTTATGGAAGATGTATAATGGTGCTTCGATGGGTGGACCTTTTGTTCAGCATACCCGTTTGGACGAAGTACATCAGCGGGTTATTACAGCAGAGGTGTTTATATTTGCTTCCGGGCAGAAAAAGAGGAATGCGCTTCGTCAGTCGGAAGCCATTCTATATACTTGGCATTTTCCGAAGGATACGGTGGGGAATTAGCAATTAAGAATTAACAATTAACATACAAGGATGGGTAATTATCTCCAAGAGGCATACATTTAGGAGATATATTATTCTAAAAGCAGAGTCCCAAGCCTGCATCGATGAATTCGACTTTTGCAAGGTGTGCTTTCATACCGAGTTGGACAAACAGGTGTTTGGTGCAACGATACTTCAGCATAATTCTTGTGTATAGCCATCCATCTTGTTCGACACCTGCCTCCTTCAAATTATAAGAATAGAACACCCGTCGTTTCAAGGGATTGCCTGCATTGTCGGCTACTGCAGAATAGGGTTCGAGATTTTTCACATTATCATAGAGATAGACTCCGCAATGGAAGCCGACAGAAAGGTTCCCTATGATAAATTCGGGTTGGATACTTAATCCTATGCGCCAACAATTGGCTATGTTGCTCTCGCGCAGGTATGTTTTACCGAAGTAGGTTACAGGTTCCGAGTTGTTTTCTGCGGTGAACTCATCGCATACACTTCTGTAATATCCGTCGTAGAATAGATCGACTCCGCCTCCTAAACGGAAGATACTCAATGCACGCCAGTAAGCAGCAATGGACAGGCTACCTACACCAAAGTACTTTTTGTCGGCGAAATAAGCTTGTCGGACGCCACCCGATACGGACATCTCTATCTCCCATTGCTTTCCTTCGTACAGCCCACGAGGTACATGAGATACGGGAGCAATGTAGTTCTCTTCGTTTGGCTGATAGACGACACCTACCATTCCGCTAAACATATTGTAGCCCGAATTTGGTTGGCGGATACTACCATTGGAGATGTGATACCAGCCATAGGATGCATAGACGGACCAGCCAGCACGAATGGGGAATTCCATATAGATCGCCTCTGCAAAATAGGCGTTAGTATGTGAGCCTATAGCACCATTGGCTATTGGATAGCGTATAGTGCCGGGAGTACCGTTCAATTCCGGTGATACCGTATTATAATAGTTTTTTGTTACGCAAGCAATACCCAAGCCAGGTCGGACTCCCAAGATAAAATGAGGGCGTTTAAGGACAGGTATTTTCATGAACGCATAAGGTGCAATGGCATCTCCGAGCGCGTGAGGATTAGTGAGGTTGATATAATCGATTGCCAGACCTACAGAGGCGTTGTTCCATTGCTGCAAAGATTTCCATTTCCCTGTCGGAAGGAACTCGATGGACAGTTCACCGCCCATGAGAGGACGCTTGCCAAGCCATTCGTCGGAGATACTACCACGAAGCATTGTCCCTATCGCAAAAGAAGAACTGACGCGAATGGGAGGTGTTGCCTTGCCTGCAGCAAAGATGGGAGTTGCCGCACAGCATAAAGAAAGAATATATACAACTGCTAACCGTATTTTTTTCACGACGACAAAAGTACAATAAAAATAGCATATCTTCAAGTATTGCATTAGAAAGATTGTCGGATGATTAAAATATGACATAGAAATGCAGTTTGATTTGCGATTATTTGTTTATCGTGATTTTGAGGGAATTCTGAGGGTTCAGGTATATTGATTCTATACTCATCCTATATTCTTCCTATATTCGTCCTATATTCATCCTATATAAAACCTTCGAAATACATAGTATATACAGGGCTTGACGAAAGGCAGTTCATCCGTATCTGCAGGGAAAGAGATTGCGTTTCGGAAGGGGATATATTTATGATATTTAGCATATTGTTCGGAAATACCAATGGAGTGAGTTATTGATTGTTGCGGACAGGTTATTTATGGGGGTTGACAGAAGAAAAAAGTCGATTTTGAAGGGGTTGCCATGAAATTTAGCAGGTGTATTTGTCTGTTCGCAAAAAAATGGCTACCTTTGCGGGGTTAAAAGGATAACACTGATGAAAGAGAAAATTCAAGACTTGCTCAAGCAAGTGCAGGATATGCATGCTTCCAATGCAGATGAATTGGAGGCACTTCGTATAAAATACCTCAGTAAGAAAGGCGAGATAACTGCTCTTTTCGGAGAGTTCCGGAATGTGAAAGCAGAGCAGAAAAAAGAGATAGGCATACAACTCAATGAGTTGAAGACACTCGCACAGCAACGGTTAGAGACGCTGAAAGAACAGTTTGAGGAGAACAATCAACGGTTGGAGAAACAAGATTTGACGAGGACTCCCGATCCTATTGCATTGGGTACGCGCCACCCTATTTCGTTGGTCAAAGAAGAGATATTAGACATATTTTCGCGGGTCGGGTTCACTATAGAAGAAGGTCCGGAAATAGAAGATGACTTGCATGTGTTCGGTTTGTTGAACTTTGCTCCGGAGCATCCGGCACGAGACATGCAGGACACATTCTTCATTGAAAAAGAACAGGGCGTACAGAAGCCGAGTGATGTACTGCTACGCACGCACACCAGTTCGGTGCAGACAAGGGCAATGTTGCACGGTCGTCCTCCTATTCGGGTGCTTTGCCCAGGCCGTGTATATCGGAACGAGGCTATATCGGCACGCGCCCATTGTTTCTTTCATCAGGTAGAGGGCTTGTATATTGACAAGAATGTCTCTTTTGCGGATCTGAAACAGGTGTTGCTTTACTTTGCGAAGGAGATGTTTGGGAGTGAGACCAAGATACGCCTCAGACCCTCTTATTTCCCCTTTACAGAGCCATCGGCAGAGATGGATATTTCGTGTAACATCTGTGGGGGCGAGGGATGTTCGTTCTGCAAAGGTACAGGCTGGGTTGAAATACTCGGTTGCGGAATGGTTGACCCGAATGTACTTGAGTCGTGCGGTATTGACAGCAAGGAGTGGTCGGGCTACGCCTTTGGTCTTGGCGTGGAGCGTATTACGAACTTGAAATACAGAGTGAAGGACCTGAGGTTGTTTTCCGAGAATGATACTCGTTTCCTTCGTCAGTTCGAGAGTTGTTAAAGACAGAACCTATTATGCCACACCAATTGTTAGCAGGAAAGAGAGGCATCATCTTCGGTGCTTTGAACGAACAATCGATAGCGTGGGCAGTTGCCAAGAAGTGTAGCGAAGAGGGAGCAGACCTTGTTCTGACCAACACCCCTATCGCCCTTCGATTGGGTACGCTGCAACAACTTGCCTCGACGATAAATGCTCGTGTTATTCCCGCAGACGCAACGAATCTTGAAGACCTTGAGAACCTGTTCAAGCAGGCACAGGAGATGTTGGGAGGGAAGATAGACTTTGTGTTGCATGCGGTAGCGATGTCGCTGAATATGCGTCGGAAGCGTGAGTACGAAGACCTTGATTACCATTGGTATCAGCAGACATTGGACATATCAGCCCTTTCGTTCCACAAGATGCTTCAGACGGCTTATAAACTTGATGCCTTGCAAGAATACGGGTCGGTGGTTGCTCTTTCCTATATTGCCGCACAGCGACATGTGGTCGGTTATAATGACATGGCAGACGCGAAGGCATTGTTGGAGTCGATAACACGCAACTTCGGTGCAGCGTACGGGAGGGAACGACATGTGCGAATCAATACAATCTCGCAATCGCCTACTATGACGACGGCGGGAAGCGGAATAGAAAGTTTTCAGTATGGCTTTGCGATAGCCGACAAGACGGCACCGTTGGGGAATGCTACGGCGGATGATTGTGCAAACATGTGTGCAGTATTGTTCTCGGACTACACCCGCAAAGTGACTATGCAGAATATTTACCATGATGGCGGATTTTCTGCTATGGGAATGCAATTATTATATGACAAGGACCCTGTTTGAGAGGGATATTCTTGCCAAAAATACGAAAAACGGAAGAAAGGTTTTAGATTTCACTTAATTATTACTATCTTTGCCGCGATTGTAGAGGACTCCAGAAAATCCTTTATTTTTGCATAGATTGAATTACAGTATCTACAGACATGCAACGAACAGTTATTATCGATGCTCTTAAGCGGACGGACTTTGGTACGACCATCAATGTACGGGGTTGGGTCCGTAGTCGCAGAGGGAATAAAAACATCTCTTTTATTGCTTTGAATGATGGTTCCACCATCAAAAATATACAAATTGTTGCGGACCTTACGAAGTTCACAGAAGAACAGTTGAAGCCAGTTACCACCGGTGCTTGTATTTCGGCGACGGGATTACTGGTGGAGAGTCAGGGTTCGGGACAGGCGGTTGAGATTCAACTTGAGGAATTGGAAGTGTATGGTACGGCAGACCCAGAGAAATACCCTCTGCAAAAGAAGGGGTTGAGTATGGAATACTTACGCACTATTGCTCACTTGCGTCCTCGTACGAACACTTTTGGTGCGGTGTTGCGAATCCGACACAACATGGCTATTGCCATCCATACCTATTTTCACGAACATGGCTACTTCTACTTCCACACGCCACTGATTACGGCATCGGACTGCGAGGGAGCCGGACAGATGTTTCAAGTAACGACCAAGAACCTATATAACCTGAAATATGACGAGCAGGGTAAGATTGATTACTCGGACGACTTTTTCGGCAAGCAAGCCTCGTTGACCGTGAGCGGACAGTTGGAGGGAGAATTAGGCGCAATGGCATTGGGAAAGATTTACACCTTTGGTCCGACCTTCCGTGCGGAGAATTCGAACACTCCACGACACCTTGCCGAGTTCTGGATGATTGAACCGGAGGTGGCTTTTATTGACAAAGGCGAACTGATGGATATTGAAGAAGACTTTATTAAATTCTGTGTACGATGGGCATTGGACCATTGTCAAGATGACCTGAATTTCCTGAATCAGTATGTTGACAAAGGACTGATTGAGAGATTACAGTCGGTTATCGATACAGAGTTTGTCCGTCTGACTTATACAGAAGGTATAAACATTCTGCAAGAGGCGATGCGTGGAGGTAAACACTTTGAGTTTCCTTGCAACTGGGGCGATGACCTCAGTTCGGAACATGAGCGATATTTAGTGGAAGAACACTTCGGAAAACCGGTTATTATGACCGATTACCCGAAGGAAATAAAGGCTTTCTACATGAAGATAAATGAGGACAACAAGACCGTGCAAGGTACGGACGTGTTGTTCCCTCAGATAGGCGAGATAATAGGCGGTTCGGTTCGTGAGGAGAGTCTCGACAAACTGAATGCGGAAATAGAGCGCAGGCATATACCGATGAAGGATATGTGGTGGTATATAGATACCCGTCGCTTTGGTTCGGCACCACACGCCGGTTTTGGATTGGGGTTTGAACGACTGATGTTGTTTGTTACAGGCATGCAGAACATTCGGGATGTGATACCTTTCCCGAGAACCCCTAAGAGTGCCGAGTTTTAACAATACTTGCGAGATGCTGCGAGATATGACAGAAATTATCTTTACTTAATAAATAACAATACAAAAACACTGAACACATGCGTAGAATTCTTACTATTCTATTGGTTGGTAGTCTTTCGCTGATGGCTTTTGCACAACAGACATCGCTGAAAGGGGTTATTATTTCACAGGAAAACAGTGCACCAATTCCAGGTGCCAAGGTCCTACTTGCCAACCAAAACATTAGCACTACGACAAATCCTAATGGGGAGTTTGCATTGATTTATCTGGAACCCATTACGGAAGAGGTGGTTGTTTCTGCTGATGGTTTTATTACGACCGTCCAACTCATCCAGTTGCAGCAGAACACGAGCAACGATATGGGGAATGTCGCACTACAGAGAGATATTCAGCAAGAGTTGCACGAGGAAGTAGTACTACAACTGACTGAGAACGAACTGAATGACGATGAGGGTCGTTCTCAAAATATGGCTTCCAACACGAGTGCAAGTACGGATGTCTTTAACAAAAACACCTCGTATGCTTGGTCGTCGGTTCGTTATCGCCAACGCGGATATGAGCAGCAGTATGAACAGACCTATATCAACGGACTGAACTTCAATAGTCAAGAGAGAGGTAATTTTAACTACTCTATGATTGGAGGTTTGAACGATGCAAGTCGAAACAAAGATGTAGTGAATGGCATAGAAGCCAACTCTTTCACTTTTGGCAGCATGGGACAAGCCACCAACATACTGATGCACGCAAGTAACTATGCACAAGGCTGGAAAGTAGGCGTAGCGGGTACTAACCGAAACTACAAAATAAGGGCGAACGCTACTTACTCTTCCGGAATACTGACCAATGGCTGGGCATTCACCGGTCAATTGGCATGGCGCTTCAGTCCTTATATTGACAATAAAGGTATCATCGGGGAAGGTATCAGTTACAACTCGTTGGGTTACTTCTTCACTGCTGAAAAGCAATGGCTTGGCGGGGATCATAAAATGACCATCACAACATTCGGCTCGCCCACAGAACGAGGTCAGTCGGCTGCTGTTACTCAGGAGGTTTATAATCTCACAGGTTCTATCTACTATAATCCTTATTGGGGCTACCAGAATGGCAAAGTGCGTAACTCCAGAGTCGTTAAAAGTTTTGACCCGACCGCTATTGTTGATTATGAATGGAAGATAGACAATGTTCAGACTCTGAAAGTGGCATTGGGCTATCACTATAGTTTCTACAGCAATTCGGCGTTGACATTCTATAACGCCCCCGACCCTCGTCCTGACTACTACCGTAACCTGCCATCGTTCTTATGGGACGGACAGATAAATGATAACGGTAATTTTATCAGCAAGACATTTAATGGTCAATTCGGTTCAGGTAATTGGAGCGGTAGAACTATCGGAAAATACAATGCGGAACTCGGTATCGGTGGTTCTATCGATGCAGACCTCTACAAATCGCTAACAGACCTTTGGACAAGCAGAGACAATGATGCTACGCAAATCAATTGGAACAACCTCTATGCGGCTAACTACCAGAATAATATAGTTGACCCTGAAGGTTCTGCCAAGTATATGCTGGAACGCCGACACAATGACTTGCAAGAGGCTATTGCCAATATAAACTATCAGAACAAGTCCTTTAACCATCTGACTATCACAGCAGGCTTGGAGGGTAAGTTCTCGCAAGGTATCCACTACAAGACCGTTGACGATCTTTTAGGTGGTAATCAGTGGATCGATGTTGACCCCTTTGCTGAACGAGACCTCAAGGAACTCGCTTCGAACATTGGTATGACGCAAACCGACATTGATAATGTCAAACAAAACAACATCTACAATCCAAATAGCATTATCACCACTAATGGTCGGTTTGGATATGACTACCGTATCAACATGACCAAGGTTGCCGCATGGGCGCAAAATGAATGGAACTTCAAATCTGTTGATTTCTACTATGCTCTCAAACTCACTTATGTCGGCATCAACCGAACTACAAGAATGCTCAATGGACGCGCTTGGTATCTTTCGCAACTCCAACCGAATGAGGCTTTCTATTATCTTGGCAAGCAATACGAAACGATAATGAGTGGAGGGGAACAGTTATCCACCTACAATGGCTGGCAGCACAACTTCATCGATCCTTCGTTCAAGTTAGGGGCTACTTACAAGATCAATGGACGCAACCAAATACGCATCAACGCTATGGCGGAAACCAGTGCTCCTTTGGCGCGCGATGCATATATCTCACCTCGTGTACACGATCGCGCAATCAGTACTATCTACCAACACGACCGCGCCAAATCTATCAAAGATTACTATGCTGCTTCGCAGAAGGTTGTCAGTTACGACCTCACTTATGAATTCAACTTTCCTATTGTTCGTGGTCGTATCACCGCCTTCCAAACTCACTTCTGGAACGGTACCGAACTCAATGGCTTCTACGACGACGAAGCCCGCACTTTCGTTAACCAGTCCATCACGGGAATCAATCGGGTGCATCGGGGTATAGAAGCCGCTGCTTCCTTCAAACTGGGTACTTACTTCACCCTCACTCCTATGCTCGCTATCGGTGACTACCACTACACCGGCAACGCCTATTCGGTAACAAGTGCCGAGAATGGTATGGCGCTTGCAGAAGACGCCAAGAAAGGTGCACTCTACGAAGTCAGAGACAGTGTCCTTATTAAGGGGCTAAAAGTGGCGAACGGCCCACAACTTAACGCCTCCTTGAAACTGTCATTCTTCCATCCTAAGATGTGGTTTGCGGATATTACTATCTCGTATTTCGACTGGAATTATCTCGATTATGCACCTTCACGACGCATGCAAGGACTCTACACGAACACTCGTGCCGATGGTACTACCGTCAATGGTTCCTATGCAGTCCCCAACCCAAGCAACACCTCTAAAACTTTCTTGGAGAAAGATGACGAAGGCAATCAGGTTTACGACAAGTATGGTATCCCTGTCTTGGCATATCCATACAACCTCCTTGCCGATCAGGAAAGCCTTGTGGATAGCAAATGGTACAACCGCTTTATGATTGACATTTCAGTAGGTAAACTCATCTATCTGAAGAACAGGCAATCGCTTTCCATCAACCTCTCCGTTAGCAACCTCACCAACAACACACACATGAAGACCGGCGGTTACCAGCAAGCACGATTGCCCCGACAGTCAGTACAGAACACCGAGAACTCCGCTATCACGAACAATGTGTGGAAGTTCCCTGCCAAATACTATTATGCATGGGGTGCTAACTTCTTCCTGAATGTAACCTATAAGTTCTAACAACGATAACTACACATCACTATGAAAAAACTATTGTATATACTATGCGGAACGGCACTGCTCCTTTCCTTTGCAGCATGCACGCCTAAGGCTATCGAACCCGAGCAACTCTATGTTACGGAAGAGGTGGCTGACCAGATGATTCAAGCAGGTGACACACTCTATACTCTCAACGAGTTCGTTGCCAAGTATATGACCAAGTGTGGCGTTTTCTTTCCTGTCCGTGAGCGGTCATATACCTATGACACTGGTACCTCAAAATTCCTGATAGATTCAACTGACTACACGAAAAACAATCGGGGTTGGTTCTCTATCGATACCATTCCGTCTGATGGACCCAACCTGTATATTCGTGGACGGGTGGTAACAGAAGACTACGACGGTAACTTCTACAAATCGATGGTTATCCAACAGATTGTCGATGGCAAACAACAAACACTGCGTATCTCTATCGATGCAAGCAATGTAGGCGGACAATACGCTCTGGGACAAATGATACAAATACGCGTCAACGGTCTTGCTATAGGCAAGTACGCTAACGAACCGCAACTATGTGTGCCTTCCTATAACGACAACATCTATGCACAGTATGCCTACCAAAAGGTCGGATGGGCTCCAGGACGCATTCCTGCGCCTATCTTCAACAAAGCAACTACGCTCATTGGTGTACCCAACAAGAAAGCCATTGTCTGCGACACCCTGACCTTGGCGGATATCATCGGCACACCCGCAGACGATGCTCACTATCATGAGATGGATGGCAAACTTGTATGTATCAAAAATGTGTATTTCGAACAAGCATCGGGCTCCGCAATACCGGGTATGTACGATAATTACGGAACGCCAACAGGATGTACCAACGGCAATCCCGAAACCGACCAGAATAGTTGCGTCTTTGCACCGACCACCAATAATCAGGGATATCCTCAAGGGCGTATCATCAACGACGGGACAAAGCAAAGTATTATCTCTACCAGTGAATATGCCAAGTTCGCACATACCATCCTGCCTACATCCGACTACAAAGGCACTATCGTAGGCATTCTCGGACACTACACTGACAATGGTCGCTACGACCCCGATGAGTGGGACTGGAGTATCACCTTGAGTTCCCGCTACGACATGAAAGGGTTCACCAACAACGAAGGTGAAGAGTGGGTTATGAAGGAGTACACTTCCAAGTAATCGGACAACCAATAGACCGGACTCCCATATTTCTACCTGCATGGGCGGAAGTATGGGAGTCTTGGTAAACAAATACCACAGTATGAATGTCATCGATATTATCGTCTTACTTCCTATCTGCTACGGACTGATACGCGGACTCATGAGAGGTTTCGTGCAAGAACTTACAACTCTCGTAGCATTGCTTGCCGCCATCATTGGCACCAAACTATGGGCTCCCAACCTTGCTGTATGGCTCACCCGATACATCACAACCTCCCCCGCTGTCTGCCAACTTATTGCATGGACACTGCTCTTTGCCACCATCGTCCTGTCGCTGCACTTCGTAGGCAAGGTCATCACCCGACTTCTGCACGCCATCTCTCTCGGATGGCTCAACCGACTCATAGGCGCACTGTTCGGTTCCGCTAAATGGGCATTGATAGTCAGTATCATACTCAATGGCGTTGCCTTACTGGATAATCAGTTCCACTTCTTGAAACCGGAAGTGCAAGAGCAGAGCATCACCTACCGTCCCATACAACAAATTGCCTCCATCGCATGGGATAGCGTACAAAACGAATTCGATACGAAGGAATAGACGGCTACCGTACGCATAAACTCCATCATAGTGTAAATATAATTAGCATTTCCGTTCCTAATACATAAATAATTCTTTTTATACGCCTATATAAGATTTATATAGGATGAATATAAGACGAATATAAGACGAGTATAGGATGAATATAGGAAGAACATTCGATGTACTATTAACATTGCTTGGCAAATTATAAATGTTCGCATATTTAGGTATAGGAACCAATCTGGGAGACAAGACGATGAACATCAACCGATGCCTGCATCTGTTAGACGAAAAGGCAGGTACTATCGTCCGTTGTTCACACAGAATGGAATCTTCGGCATGGGGATTTCGTTCCACAAACACCTTTCTCAATATGGTGGTTTGTATCGACACCACACTTTCCCCATACCAACTCTTAGAAACGACCCAACAAATCGAACAGGAGATGGGAAGAACCGACAAAACAATCAACGGGGTATATCACGATAGGCTTATCGACATTGACATCCTCCTCTATGAGGACTATCATATATCTTCTCCCGAACTTACTATCCCCCACCCTTTTATCTCGCAACGCGAATTTGTGTACCTCCCATTACAAGAGATTTTACCACATAATCACTTTTTTATGCAAAACCTATTGCAGGAATAAAAACTTTATCTTACCTTTGCAGCCGCAATTGAGAGAAACGATGGACATATCTATCTTTCACATCAGTTGAATAAATTGTATATGGTGGTTTTAGCTCAGTTGGCAGAGCATCGGATTGTGGTTCCGAGTGTCGTGGGTTCGAGCCCCACACTCCACCCCCTAACGCTGAATATCAGCGTAAGTAAGAATACTGCTAAAAGAAGTTTCGCACTCAAGTCGCAACTCTTTTAGCAGTTCTTTCTTTTCAGCACCACTCCTCTATCGAATACCAATACACATCCCTCCATCCAAACAGACATACACCGGGAAACAGCACAAAAACAATACATCTCCAAGCATTGTATTCCGTCATAAAACAGAGCAAATAAGGCATTTCCTTTCTATCTGTTACGATTTTCACACAATCAATTTTAAGTGTTTCTATCATAAAATACGCCAAGCGTTGCATATTACGAATAAAAGCAGTACCTTTGCAAACCCAATCTATCAAATGATGATAGAAAGCCTTGCAGACAGGGACAGGCTGAGAAGCAAAACACATAACATATTTCATTATATGAGATTTCTTCAACTACTTCGTGCCGGATACAATCGCATTTTAGAACATGCTATTCGTATCTGTACACTTACTGCGATAGCCTTTACTGTGACGGCTTGTTATGGAGTCCCCAACGAAAAATACAACAACAATATAGAATGGCAGGAAGATAAAGACACTGTCGAGCAACAAGTGGAACAACTGCATAAGCGTATTCTTGAACAACAAGCGCAAGCAGATACGGAACAAAACGAAAATACAACAGATAATAAACAATAAATCATATACATTTTACCACAATGGACAATAAAAAACGAGTTTACACCTTCGGTAACGGTAAAGCCGAAGGTAATGCGCAAATGCGCGAGCAATTAGGCGGTAAAGGTGCAAACTGTGCCGAAATGAACTTGGTAGGAGTGCCGGTGCCTCCAGGATTCACCATCACTACTGATGTGTGCAACGAATACTACCAAGTAGGTCAGGAAAAGATTGTTGAATTACTGAACAACGATGTATTGGCTGCCGTAAAGCACATTGAGAACTTAATGAACTGCAAGTTCGGAGACCCGCAGAACCCACTACTTGTCAGTGTGCGTTCAGGCGCGCGTGCTTCTATGCCGGGTATGATGGATACTATCCTCAATCTTGGTTTGAACGATGTTGTAGCAGAGGGTATGGTTAAGAAAACCAATAATCCTCACTTTGTTTATGATAGTTACAGGCGTTTTGTACAGATGTACGGAGATGTGGTACTCGGTATGAAACCCGTCAACAAAGAAGACATCGACCCGTTTGAGGCTATCATCGAAGAAGTGAAGTCTATCCGCAATATCAAACTGGACAAAGATCTCAATGTAGATGAATTGAAACTTCTTGTAGCCCGCTTCAAAACTGCAATCAAAGAACAAACAGGCAAAGACTTCCCGACTGACCCGATTGAACAATTGTGGGGTGCTATTTGTGCCGTATTCCGTAGTTGGATGAACGAAAGAGCCATACTATACCGTAAAATGGAAGGCATACCTGATGAATGGGGTACAGCAGTAAGTGTAATGGCTATGGTATTCGGCAATATGGGAGATACATCGGCAACAGGTGTATGCTTCAGTCGTGATGCGGCTACAGGAGAAAACATCTTCAATGGCGAATACTTGGTCAATGCACAGGGCGAGGATGTTGTAGCAGGTATCCGTACTCCGCAACAGATTACTATAGAGGGCAGTCGTCGTTGGGCAAAACTACAAGGCATTAGCGAAGAAGAACGCGCTGCCAAGTATCCGAGTATGGAAGAAGCAATGCCCGAACTCTACAAAGAGTTGAATACAATACAGCAAAAGTTGGAAGACCACTACCGTGATATGCAGGATATGGAATTTACTGTACAAGAAGGCAAACTCTGGTTCCTGCAAACTCGCAATGGTAAGCGTACGGGTACCGCTATGGTAAAGATAGCAATGGATTTGATGCGCGAAGGTGTTATCTCGGAGAAAGAAGCCATACTTCGTTGTGAACCCCAAAAGTTAGATGAGTTGCTCCACCCTATCTTCGACAAGGAAGCATTGAAGAAAGCCAAAGTCATAACACAAGGTCTTCCCGCAAGTCCCGGTGCTGCATGTGGTCAAATAGTGTTCCATGCAGATGATGCACAAGAATGGCATAACGATGGTCGTCGTGTTATTATGGTCCGTATAGAGACAAGTCCTGAAGATTTGGCAGGTATGTCTGCAGCAGAAGGAATATTGACAGCCCGTGGAGGTATGACAAGTCATGCTGCTGTAGTTGCTCGTGGTATGGGTAAATGTTGTGTATCGGGAGCAGGTGCTATCAATGTCAATTACAAGAACAAGACTGTTGAAGTGGAAGGCGTTGTTTACAAAGAAGGTGATTATATCTCGTTGAATGGTTCTACCGGACAAGTATATGCAGGAGAAATACCAACCAAGGCAGCAGAATTATCGGGTGATTTCAAGACATTGATGGATTTATGTGACAAATACACCAAGTTGCAGGTAAGAACAAATGCGGACACTCCACATGATGCCCGTGTTGCCCGTTCGTTTGGTGCTAAAGGTATCGGTCTTACCCGTACGGAACACATGTTCTTTGACGACCAAAAGATTATAGCCATGCGAGAGATGATCTTGGCTAAAGATGCAGAGGGTCGTGAAAAAGCCCTTGCAAAACTATTGCCTTATCAAAAAGCAGACTTCAAGGGTATATTGGAAGCAATGGATGGATGCCCGGTAAATATCCGTTTGCTTGATCCTCCATTGCATGAGTTTGTACCTCATGACTTGCAAGGCCAGGAGCGTATGGCAGTGGAGATGGGTGTCAGTGTAGAGGAAATACAGAAGCGTGTAGCATCGTTGGCAGAGAACAACCCTATGTTGGGTCATCGTGGATGCCGTTTGGGTATTACCTTCCCTGAGATTACCGCTATGCAGACTCGTGCTATTCTTTCTGCTGCCTGCGAACTTAAGAAAGAGGGAAAGAATCCTATGCCGGAGATTATGGTACCATTGATTGGTATTTTGTATGAGTTGCAACAACAGAAAGAGGTTATTCAACGCGTTGCCAAAGAAGTGTTCGAGGAATATGGTATTGAGGTGGAATATGAGATTGGCACTATGATAGAGATACCCCGTGCTGCGCTGACTGCAGACAGAATTGCTACAGAGGCTCAGTACTTCTCGTTTGGTACGAACGACTTGACACAGATGACCTTTGGTTACAGTCGTGATGATATTGCCTCGTTCCTGCCTGTATATCTGAAACAAAAGATATTGAAGGTTGACCCATTCCAGGTACTTGACCAGAACGGTGTAGGACAACTCATCAAGATGGCGGTCGAGAAAGGTCGTGCTGTCCGTCCTGGACTACGCACTGGTATATGTGGTGAGCATGGTGGAGAACCAAGCAGTGTCAAGTTCTGCGCCCGTGTAGGTATGAACTATGCATCTTGCTCGCCGTTCCGTGTACCTATTGCCCGTCTTGCTGCCGCTCAAGCCGCAGTAGAGGACGACATGAAGTAAATAGTCCCTACTCTAATTTTAGAAGCAGAGGTTGCCACACGGCAGCCTCTGCTTTTTTTGTACCGCTACATTTGAGCATACAAGCCGGCTGTTTCGACCTATTTTGTGCTTTCCCCTTGCAGGTATGGCAAAAATGCAGTACTTTTGCAGTGCGAATGGAACACCATCCGCAAAAGACATAACATAATGCGTTTAACGAACGCTGGTTCTGACGAGTAGAAACTTCGCAACTTTCAACTTTTTCCTCAGAGCAAGCAACGAAGAACGCCTTCGTTTTGTATGGGTTATGCATACACCCGTGCCGTGTACCTACTGCAGGTATATGGGCATTTTGGTGTATGGTTTGACTATACAGGCGTGGGTTTCGCGTTGCCGCTTCTCAGGAAAACAGGTAATGCGAAGACCTCTACTCGTGGAAACGGCAGCAGTCGATTTCCACGCTTTTTGTATATACGCCTTTGGGAAAGCCGAATAACAAAGCAAGCCCCATAGCAGAGTGGAATTTCGATGTGCAGCAAGAACGAAACATCGCTAGAAAATATTCCACTTATATGAAACCAAACGCTTCTTTCGGGCGTATCGTTACCGCCTGCCGTCAATCCAAGTACGCCACCTTCTACCTATTCTGCCTGTTTGCATTCAGTCTGTTTATGCAATGTATGCTTTTCCAATGGGCAGCCTTCCACTCGATTATGGTATCTTCGCTATGGAAAAACCCGCATGCCTTTTGGTCTTTCTATTTACCTAAGATAGGTATATCCCTCTTTCTTGCGGCATTCGTATTCCTTTCACGCCGCAAGGGATGGACTATCGTAGTCTCTCTTTTAACCAATGTGTGGATTATAGCCGAACTCATTTACTACCGTTCCACTCGCATCTTCATCAGTGCGCACTCCTTTATGTTGCTTGGCAATATGGACGGCTTTTGGAATTGCCTGCCTATGTACATGGACGCTTTTATGTGGTGGCTGCTTGTCCCAACGCTTCTTACTATCATCGCTTTTTATCTTTTCGGTACAAAAGAGCGCAGTCTACTTGGTTTTGCTACTGCGCTTGTAGTCAGTATCGTAGCAGACATTACCGCCTGCAATCTCTATCAAACCCGACATCATTTTTATTTTTGCAGTCTGCAAGAATACTTTAGTGACGACAACTTCCGAGGGAACATAAATGAGCAACTACCACAAAATCTTTCTGTCATACACGCCTTTGCGTACGATATGAAACATTTAGTGGCAATGCCTTTCGCACAAAAGCCCCAATTAACCACAGAAGAACAAGCCGATATCGCCCTTTTCACTCATCCGAAAGGCACTGCCATACAACCTAAAACGCCTCTTGTCTTAATACTCGTAGAGAGTATGGAAACATGGGCGATTCGCCCTGATATTACGCCCAATCTCTGCCGATTTATAGACCAACACCAGTCTATTCTCCACGCTACACGAGTGAAAAGCCAAACCAAAGGCGGGCAATCGGGCGACGGGCAGATGATATTCAATACGGGACTACTCCCCGTAGCAGAAGGTGCTGCCTGCAATCGTTTTGCCAACCATGTCTTCCCCTCTTTGAGCGAATCCTATGCACATACGGCGATGATACAGCCGGGAACGCTCTCCATTTGGTATCAGTATGATATGAACCTCGCTTACCATATCGATACCGCCTATCTCAATCCCGCTTCCTTAGATGCCTGCACTTTTACGCTATTGGACAGCATTGCCACACACTACGACTATATACTGGCCATTACTATGGCGACGCACTCGCCATTTGAGGCATGTTCTACCTTCTACCCCGTGCCTACCCTCCCCAAGGATATGCCGACCGCTATGGCAAACTACCTGCATAGCCTGCACTACACCGACTCGTGCTGGGGTGCGTTCTTGCAGCGAATAGACACCGACTCGGCACTCCATAACACCACCGTCGGCATTATGGGCGACCATATTATCCTTACCCCCGCACAACGGCAGGAGTTCCAGACCTACTGCGACACGGCGGGTCTGGACTTTGCGCCCCGAGAGGCATACACAGCCCTCGTGGTCTATTCGCCTACGATACAAGAGAAAACGGTCATCGACACGCTGACCTATCAAATGGATGCCTACCCCACCTTGCTGCACCGTATAGGCGGCGAGGCGTACTACTGGCAGGGCTTTGGTGCTGACCTATTGGACACCGCTGCCTGCGCTCATCGTCCTCTACCCGAACCCCGTGCCTACCAACTATCTGACAAAGTCATCCAAGCCGACTATTTCCGTTAAAATACCAAATCCCCAAATTTATTCTGCCATTTTACTGCGTAATCCCCAAATTTATTTCCGGAAATACATACGTAATCCCCAAATTTGAAGTCTATAGGTCAAATTTAAGAATATACAGATACCTATCACCGACGCCACTACATACACAGAAATAGGAAAAACAATTTTTCCTATTTTGTGTACCTATTGCTCGTCTTGCTGCTGCGCAGGCTGCAGTGGAAGACGAAGCATAACGGGATGAATTTGAAATAAAGAAGTTTTTTGGCAAGCAGAGTATCTGATAATACGCTGCTTGTTTTGTTGTTATTGGTTTGATTATAATGGTAGTATTGTAGAAAAGTGTCATAAAAGTATGTTATGAAACATGGAAAAGTGTGTTACATAACATAGTTTTTGCTATTGTGCATACGATGATGTTCCATTATCTTTGCAGCGTAATCAAGATAACACAATCTTTTATACCTTAAATAATTAAACAGACTAATACCTTTTTTAGTACAAGGGATGCCGTGAGGCATCCCTTTGCGTGTTTAATGGGATTATATTCAATTAGGAATTGAGAGCCATAGCACGCTATAGCTCTACAGCCACTATGAAAGCATACCAAACAAATGCTAATTGTTGGAGTATGTTCTTCATTTCTTTTGCCTGAACAAAAGAAACGAAGCAAAGAAAATTCATCGGCTGTGTGTCGGGCGTTGCCAAAAATAATACTCACTCGTACTGCGGCTACGGCACAACTCGCTACGCTCAGACAGTACCTCCGCTTTCGCAGTACTCGTTCGATTTTTGACGCACCGACCCAAGGCCGAAAGTGTTTAAGGAGTTGATAGTTTAGAGTTGAAAGGAGTTGAGGGTTGGGAGTAGTTGACAAATTTAGTAGGGTATATAGAGGATCTCGAGAATCTAGGGGATCTATATAATTAGATGGAGAATTGAGAGCCATAGCACGCTATGGCTCTACAGCGAGCAATTAACAAGCAATTAGGAATTAGGAGTGAGGGAATAGGAGAAAAGATTCATTTTTCAGGTGATCGTGTTGAATGGTTCATTATACAGTTGCACAGACCAGATGAAATGCGTATCTTTGCGGACTTATACACTACCATTTGTCTGTATAAATGAACACATTACAAGATTTACTTCTTCTTTACAGGGAACACCCTACTCTACATCAGTTGGAGAGATTGTGTGCCGACAAGAAGACAAGCCATATACAAATAGCCGGATTACACGGTTCTTTGCAGTCGATTCTGTTAGCGAACCTTTTCTCTGTCAATCAACAAAGCCTACTCCTATTGTTGGACAATGCGGACGATGCGTTGTATTTATCGAATGATTTGGCATTGCTATTGGGAGAGGAGTATGTCCGTTATTTTCCCTCTCCCTACAGAGGTGGAAAACGGAGTCAGAGTGATGACAATGCCAATGAGATACAGCGTACATCGACTCTGAACCGCCTAACCACCAAGACAGATACCCCCTGCATAGTGGTTTCTTATCCCGAAGCCCTAATACCGAGCATTATTACGAAGCAGCAGTTTCAAGAAGATGTACTCCGATTACAGAAGGGACAAGAGATTTCGATGGAGCAATTGAGCAAGCAGTTATATATAGACGGCTGGGAGCGTGTGGATTTTGTATATGAACCGGGACAGTATTCTATTCGCGGCGGTATATTTGACATATTCTCCTATTCGTGTGAGAGTCCTTATCGCATAGACTTCTTTGGAGATGAGATAGATTCGATACGCCTGTTTGATATAGAGACGCAACTATCGAAGGAGAAGACAGAGTCGATAGAGATTATTCCTAACATACAGAAACAGACCACGAAGGAAGAGGTTCATTCGTTGTTTGATTATCTGCAGGAAGGGTGTATCATAGGCAGCAATGATTTCCCGCTATTACGACACCGGTTGCTGTCGGATTTGTCTGTACCGGATGAGGAGTCATTAGGCAGGATATGCCCCGTAGTAAGCGAAGAGAAAGGGAAAGGATATCGCACTATTGAGTTGAACAACCAATCGTTCTTTAAGGATGCCAGCAAGATTTCGTTCAAGACCTTGCCCCACCCTATCTACCACAAAAACTTCGATTTGTTTATAGAGAACTTGCAGGAGTACACCCAAAATGGGTATCATATCTATGTTCTGTCGGACTCGAAGAAACAGATAGACCGAATAGAAAGTATTGTACGGGAGAAGTCGGGCATAGCACAAGGCGAAGAGTTGCCGAACAGTCCTTTCAAGGGAGTTATGCCTACTTTGAATGAGGGGTTCATAGACCAAGAGGGGCATATATGTTGTTTTACTGACCATCAGTTGTTCGAGCGTTATCATAAAGTACAACAAAAGACGGATATTGCCCGTCAGGGGAAAGCGTTACTTACCCTCAAGGAACTGAACCAGTTGCAAGTAGGTGATTATATTGTACATACGGACCATGGTATAGGACGCTTCGGTGGATTGGTACACACCGAGGTAAACGGGAAGCGTCAAGAGATGATAAAACTTATCTATCGGGACAATGATATTCTGTTCGTTTCAATTCATTCCCTGCATCGTATTGCAAAATACAAGGGGAAAGACGGGAGTACCCCTACTATATCGAAGTTGGGTTCGGGTCAGTGGGAACGGATGAAGGAGCGTACGAAGACCAAAGTAAAAGACATAGCCCGTGACCTTATTCGTTTGTATGCCCAGAGGCGTCAGGAACACGGGTTTCAGTTCTCAGGGGACTCTTATATGCAACATGAGTTGGAAGCCTCGTTCCTATATGAAGATACCCCCGATCAACAGAGAGCCACCTCGGAACTGAAGCACGATATGGAGTCTCCTGTTCCGATGGACAGATTGATTTGCGGTGATGTGGGGTTTGGCAAGACAGAGATAGCCATGCGTGCAGCATTCAAAGCGGCTACGGACGGGAAACAGACGGCAGTGCTTGTACCCACTACCGTACTTGCGTTGCAACACTATAATACATTTACGGAGCGTTTCAAGGGGTTTCCTGTTACGATAGAGTATCTATCGAGGGCAAAGTCGGCGAAGGAAGTGAAAGACATTACCAACCGCCTACGGGAGGGGAAGATAGACATTCTGATCGGTACGCATAAGATTGTGGGAAAGAGTGTGGTGTTCCATGACTTGGGGTTGCTTATTATTGACGAAGAGCAACGGTTTGGTGTCAGTACCAAAGAGAAACTGCGCCAACTGAAGGTTAATGTTGATACGCTTACCCTTACAGCGACGCCTATCCCAAGGACATTACAGTTTTCTCTGTTGGGTGCAAGAGATTTATCGGTTATGCATACCCCCCCACCGAACAGATACCCCGTTCAGACAGAGATTATCACCCCCAGTGACGAAGATATAATCAAGGAGGCAATACAGACAGAGATAGGTCGTAACGGTCAGGTGTTCATTATCAACAACCTTGTTCAGAATCTTGAGACAATTCGCAACAAGGTGCAACGACTTGTACCGGAAGCGCGTATTGCAGTGGCACACGGACAAATGCCATCTGAACAGATGGAGGAAGTGCTGACTGATTTTGTCAATTACGATTACGATGTACTGATAGCCACCTCCATTGTCGAGTCGGGTGTGGATATTCCCAATGTCAATACGATTATCATCAATTCAGCCCATAAGTTCGGATTGAGTGATCTGCACCAACTTCGTGGTCGTGTAGGTCGTTCGAATAAGAAAGCGTATTGCTACTTAGTGGCACCTCCTTTGGAATTGCTCACTTCTGATGCACGAAGACGGCTGCAGGTGATAGAGACCTTTTCCGATTTGGGTTCTGGTTTTCATATCGCCATGCAAGACTTGGATATACGAGGGGCAGGAAATATGTTGGGAGCAGAACAGTCGGGCTTTATTGCAGACTTGGGATATGAGACCTACCAGCGTATTCTGAATGAAGCAGTAACAGAGTTGAAGGATGAAGAGTTCCCAACTCTGTTTGCGGGGGACAGTGCAGATACGGTCAGAGGTAACAACTGGGTTAATGACACCCAATTGGAATCGGATCTTGAGATCGGTTTTCCTGAGAGTTATATAGAAAACATATCCGAGCGTATTACTCTCTACAGAGAACTTGACAACATACAAGACGAGCATGCACTGACGGCTTTTGAGCAACGACTGATTGATCGATTTGGTCCTATTCCTGCAGAAGGAGAAGAACTGATAATGGTTGTCCGTTTACGGTGGAAGTGTATGCGGTTAGGCATAGAGAAGATTGTCTTGAAGATGTCGCGTATGACCCTGTTTTTACCTGCTAATCCACAATCGACTTATTATCTGTCGGACACATTCAACAATTTGCTGACCTACATAGTGAACCATGCGCAACAATGCCAGGTAAGAGATATAAACGGGAAACGCTCTGTTGTGGTGAATAATATACAATCGCTCAAAGAAGCATACGCCATTATTTGCCAACTCACCCAATAATCATTTATTCCTATGAGAAGACATTATAGAATCGTTTTATTTATCATTTTTAGTGTGGTGTATTTTACGCCTGTTTCTTCTTTTGCCCAAGAGGAAAGAGTTTATCAAGGTTGTTCTGGAGGTATGATGTTGCACGCAGGCTGGTTAGGCGGGAAGCATACGGACTATCCGTATAATCCGCAAGGTGCGACATTTGGTATAGGGGGTGCGATGCGTGTCAATCTGTGGAAACATCTTCGGATCGGCGGAGAGGGTTATGTATCGAATATGCCTATCGGTATGACTGATGCGAGAGAAGTACTGCAGAAAGGTAGTTATATACGGAATGGTTGGGGAGGGTTGTTGGTTGATGCCTGCTGGAGGATGGAGAAGTTGTGGCCATATATAGGTGCAGGTATAGGTGGCGGGGCAAAACGAAGTCTCTTCATAGCAGACGGTTCGCAGAAGGATTGGAGTACGGAAGGCAGTGCGATTTTTCACAAAGAAGGCTATTTCTATGCGTGTCCTTTTGTAGGAATGGACATTGTGCTGACCAAAGCAATACACCTATCTTGGAAAGTTGACTGTATGATGTCTTTTCATCGCAGGGAGATGCTCACTCCTATCGGTCCTCGTGTGTATATCGGCTTTATGTTCTGCCATTAAGATATGTCAAACGGGCATTGAAAGAGAGGGAATTTTCGCTGATGCAAATAAGTTTATATAGTTGAAAAGCAATCGATTCTGATACGAAGGCGGAATAATAATGTTGTTTTGCTTGTATGGAATAAAAAAAAACAGTACATTTGCAGCCGATTTCCACGAATGGAGACGGGTTGCTGTTTCATAGTGTGGAGAAGTTTGGAAAGTTGTCTGAGTGGTCGAAAGAGCCGCACTCGAAATGCGGTGTACGCATTATGCCGTACCGGGGGTTCGAATCCCTCACTTTCCGCAAGAAAGAGATAATTCTTTCAAAATCAACAAATTGCTTCAATCTCTGTACGGAGTTGAAGCAATTTAGTTTTATAACGATGGGAAATTAGACCAAAAATTGACCACAATCTGACCAAAAATTGACCACAAGAAATCTGTATTCGAACGCAATTTGGCACTAATCGATACTACAGACAGTATAAAAGCCAGTACCAAAGTCGAAACAAAAAAGCACCTGCAAAGGCAATTTTGTCCTCACGAAGGAGATGAGTGATGCTTGTTTCGTATGCATAGGGGGACTTCTATAAATTCCCAGTTTCATAATAAGTTTAACCAATATGGGACTCAAAAACACTTTTGTGCGCTTTTTGTTTTTGAAGAGAAAATTTGTTGCATTAGGGAAAAAGTTGTAATTTTGCCCCGTTATTCTATTCGATACATAGAACAATGAAGCAAAACAACAATATTATCCGCCAATTGTGCCAAGCACGAATATTCACTCCGGCAGATGTGTCGCATGCCATGCAAATGACTCCTAAAGCGGTGTCCGGTGCCTTACTGCGTTGGCAAGAACAAGGAATAATCCGTCAGATTCGTCGGGGGTTATACACTGCTATTGACCCTGTGTCCGGTATGCCTATAGCCGACCGTTATGAGATAGGTTCGCATGTGTCCGACACTGCCTATATCGGTTGGCATTCTGCTTTGGAGATTCATGGGGTGGCTCATCAACAATACTTTTCGCTATATGTAGCCAGCGAAAGTGCATTTAATCCATTTACCTTTGAGGATATTGATTTCATTTGTTGCGACATGCCATCTCTGCACGACATGGGTGTTATTACTCCCATTGGTACTCACTATCGTGTTACCGATTTAGAACGAACGCTCATAGATTGCTTTGACCGCATTAACCGTGCCGGTGGTGTCGAAGAATTGCTACATTGTATGGAAGGAATTCGGACATTGGACGAACAGAAAATACGAACCTATTTAGATGCATATAACAAAAAATTCTTGTATCAAAAAGCGGGTTTTTTCCTTGAATACATTCAAGAACAGGCTCATATCAGTGATCAACTGATAACCGATTGCCGCCAACAAGGAGCCACCTGCGTTCAACACTTGAATAGTGATGGCGACTGCAAACAATATATTAAACAATGGAAGTTGTATGTCCCCACATATTGTCTCCCTAATAAGCCTATTTTAGTATGATAGCAATAAATAAACAAGTATTGGAAACCATTGCCCGTGAGCAAGGTTTTATTCGCGATAATATGGAAAAAGTGTTGCGGTTGGTGTCCATACTGGATTACATCAACCATCACGAACTTTTGCAGCACGCACTAACGCTTAAAGGCGGAACAGCCATAAACTTGGCTATATTCCGTATGCCTCGACTTTCGGTAGATATAGACCTTGATTTTGCTATTCCATGCGATAGAGAGAAAATGCTGGAATACCGCAATCAGATAAACAATGTCCTCTTGCGCTATATGGAGCAAGAAGGATATTTGTTATTGCCGGCCACAAAGAACCCGCACACATTGGACTCATGGGTTTTCTCCTATATCAATGCAGGCGGGAACAAAGATGTGATTAAAGTGGAAATTAACTATAGCGACCGTTGCCACATATTGCCTATTGTTCAGCACAATGTGTCTATTGATTTCTTGCAATCATTTTCTGTAAGCACTTTAGCACCAATTGAGTTATTTGCCTCAAAACTGAATGCATTGATTAATCGCGGCGCAATGCGTGATATGTATGATATCTGGAACATGATTCGTTTTGGGTTGTTCGTCACTGATACAGAAATAGATCTCTTGCGCAAATCGTTTGTGTTTTACCTGACAGTAGGTTCGTCTATACGCATTGGTAAGATACCCACATCATTCTCTTCGTTTCCTACTATTGAGAACGCAAATTTCTCTAAAATACGCGCACAACTATTACCTATGCTGCGTAAGACAGAAAAATTTGATTTTGTAGAAGCAAAAGAGTGTGTGCTCAAATGGTTGCATGAATTCTTGCAATTCACACCGCAAGAGGTGGAATATATCAACCAGTTTAACAATCAATCCTATTGTCCGGAATTGTTGTTTGAGGATAAAGATATTCTTTCACGGATACAACAACACCCTATGGCACTTTGGAGAATAAGATAAAGAATATATTCGGCGTATAAGTCAAATTGCAGGCTGAGACAGGTTCTCAGAGCCGATGAACAGCAGGCTACAGACGATTCAAAAGTTTCAGCCTACATTTTGATGATTGAAATTGCTCTA
>CAVEFV010000004.1:0-63284 GCA_963615025.1 Firmicutes bacterium CAG:95
GGTAGGATAGTGGTAGGGTAGCAGTAGGGCGATCGTCCTTATATCAGTCTTATATGAACAGGCAAAAACTGAATAGATAATTCGTTACAAACTGATCAATTACCACGCAGGGAGCCATACGAAGAGCCACTGCATACTAATGTCTCCATAGCCACATTGCAACCAGTAATCGGGAATGAGGGATGAGGAGTAGTATTGGACTTATATGTCCAGCAGGAGCGGGTTTTTCTTATTTTCTGTGGGTTGATGAGTTTATGTGTTTACGCATGGTTTAAGAAGTTGAAGCAGTTGAATGGTTGAATTATGGTAGGGATGTTTTAGGAGTTGGTAAAATAATTGTACCTTTGCGGAGTTTATGCAAATCGGTCATTACAGGTTCGGACACAAATGAAAGTAGGTTTCTATACATTAGGGTGCAAGTTGAATTTTGCAGAGAGTTCGTCGCTTGCCAAGGCTCTTGTTGAGCGAGGTCATGTACGGGCAGGGAAAGACGAACATCCCGATATTTGCATCATAAACACCTGCAGTGTTACGGACACGGCAGACCATAAGGGCAGGCAACTTATTCATCGTATCCGTCGTGAGAACCCTAATGCGATTGTTATCGTTACAGGGTGTTACGCCCAACTGAAGCCGACGGAAGTGGCAAGCATCGAGGGTGTTGATTATGTGCTTGGTATGAACGAGAAATTTAGTATTCCGACCTTTGTTGAGCAGTTGGAGGAAGACCACAGGACGATACGGACATCGGCAATCCGAGAGATTGATGAGTTTCATCCGTCGGTGTCGTGGGACGACCGGACGCGTTGTTTTCTGAAAGTGCAAGACGGTTGCAACTATTTTTGTACCTACTGCACTATTCCTTTGGCGCGAGGGAAAAGCAGGAACGGTTCGATCGCATCTATTGTGGAACAGGCGCAGGAGGTTGCAGGGAAGGGAGCCAAAGAGATCGTTCTAACAGGGGTTAATATAGGTGATTTCGGGAGGAGTACAGGGGAGTGTTTTCTTGATTTGATCCGTGCGCTTGACGGAATAGAGGGAGATGTACGCTACCGTATATCAAGTTGCGAGCCGAATCTGCTGAGTGACGAGATAATCTCCTTTGTGTCGGAGAGCCGTCATTTTGCTCCTCACTTTCATATTCCCTTGCAGAGTGGCAGCGACAGCGTACTCCGACTTATGAAGCGGCACTACGACACGGCTCTTTTTGCGGAGCGTGTAGATCGGATCAAGACGCTGATGCGCAATGCTTTTATTGGGGTGGATGTGATGGTAGGTGTTCGTGGCGAGACGGATGTGCTGTTTGAAGAGACCTGTCAGTTTTTGGAGTCGTTGCCTGTTTCGCAGTTGCATGTGTTCACTTATTCGGAGAGAGCGAACACGAAAATGTTGGAGATCGAGCCTGTTGTACCGATGAACGAACGCAGAAGGCGTAGTGAACGCTTGCACGCTCTTTCCGATAGGAAGTTGGAAGCCTTTTACAATGCGCATATCGGCGACAAGGCACGGGTGCTTTGGGAAGCCAAAGAGCAAGGGGGCAGGATGAGTGGCTTTACGGAGAACTATATTCGTTTGCAGCGTTTGTATGACCCGTCGCTTATCAATACATTTGAGGATGTAACCATCAGCAAGGCGTCTGTTTTGCCGCATAAAGACAATTAGGAAGCCTCATCGTTGGAAACATTTGTGTATATAACAGCAAATTTGTACTTTTGCGGTTGTTTGAGGAAGCAAACACATAAACAAGATAAATAGATATACTATGGATTTCAGTATCATGCAAGTATTGAGTGCCTTTATGGTGCTGTTTGCAATCATCGACCCGTTAGGTAGCATACCTATCGTTCTTAATTTGGAAAGCAAGGGGGAACATATCAGTGCCATTCGTACCACGGTTGCTGCCATTATTATTATGTTCCTCTTTCTGTTTGCAGGCGAATGGGTGCTGCGCCTCTTCAATGTCGATATTCAGTCTTTTGCCGTAGCAGGTGCCATAATCATCTTCATTATGGCGTTAGAAATGGTGTGCGACATCGAGATATTCAAGAACAATGGTCCTAAGGGAGCCTCATCGATTGTCCCTCTTGCCTTTCCGTTGTTCGCAGGACCCGGTGTGTTTGCGGCAGTCATCTCCCTGCGAGCCGAGTTCTCAATCATTAACATCTGCGTTGCGCTGCTGTTGAATATGGCTTTTGTGTATTTGGAGTTACGCTCCACCCGCTTTATCTTGAAGATATTTGGTGAGACGGGAATCTATATCATCCGCAAATTCTTTGGCATCGTGCTATTGGCCATTGCCGTTAAACTGTTTGCAGCCAACATATCAAGCCTGCTTCATGCGTAAGACGGCGATCATATTGTTGCCATTGTTGGCTGTTGCGTTGCTGGTGGGTTGCAGCAAGAAAGATGGTTTTTCTATCTATGGGAACATCTCCGACGCGGATGGAAAGATGCTCTATCTTGACTATATGGGTGTGAGTGAGACGCAGGCGATTGACTCGGTGCGTTTAAGCAAGGACGGGCAGTTTCGCTTTCGTCAGCCTCGCAATCCGTATCCGGAACTCTATCGGCTCCGTATCGGCGGCAACAGTCTGATTATAGCCATCGATTCTACCGAGCAAGTGGAGATTGTCTCCTGTGCGGATAGTTTGCCCTACGATGCCCACATACAAGGTTCCGAAAGCACAAAACAGATAACGGAACTACGAAGGAGTTTGCAAGTGAATAGCAAGGAGAAGCATAAGCAGATGGCAGGAGAATGTATTCTTCAAGACCCTCGTTCCATTGTTGCGTATTACGCTCTGCTGCAACACAAGAACGGGCAGTTTGTGTTCAACCTTGCCGATAAGAAAGATCGACCATTCTTCTCGGCTGTTGCTACGGTGTGGCACGCTTTCATGCCCGAAGCAGAACGCACCAAGAAACTATACGGTATCGTAGATGACGAGATACGCAATGAGCGTCGGAACGAGCAGATGCAAGCCGTGCAAGCCTTCATTGAGGAGTCGGATAACGCTTTCCTCGATATCACGCTGCCCGATGAATACGGCAAGGACCGATCTCTCTCCGCTCTGCGTGGCAAGGTCATCCTTCTCGACTTCTCGGCGGTCAGTATGCCGCAAAGTAACGCCTACATATTCGAACTGCGCGACCTGTATAACAAGTACCATTCGCAGGGCTTCGACATCTATCAGGTGTCGGCGGACGATGATACCGACCTTTGGGCGACCAGCGCACTGAACCTACCGTGGGTCACCGTGCATAGCGACGAAGATAACAGGCAATGCTATCTTACGTACAATGTGCAAACTATCCCTACGCATTTCTTAATCAACAAGCGAGGCGAGGTCATCGGTAGAAATATCTCGTTCGACCGGTTGCCTGCGCATATCGAAGAATGCTTACACTAAAGGTCTTGCAACAGTGCGCCGTACAAGCAGGGTTTGACGCAGTAGGGGCAGCCAAAGCAGACTACTTGGCCCAAGACGATGCCTACCTGCAGCAATGGTTGCGCAATGGGTGCAATGGCAGTATGCAGTACATGGAGCGCAATCAGGAGAAGCGTACCGACCCGCGCCTGCTCTTGGAGGGAACACAGAGTGTTGTGGTGGTGCTGCTCAATTATTACAAAACAACCTCCTTGCCCGAAGGAGTGCCTTACATAGCGTTGTCGGGGCGAAGTCAGTGCGACTACCACGAGGTGATGCAGAAACACCTACGGCGATTGGAAGAGTTGTTACAAGCCGAAACCAACAATACACTGTCTGTCAGCGACAAGCAACACACCTTCTGCGACTCGGCACCTATCCTCGAACGGCGTTGGGCGCAACGCGCAGGCTTGGGCTGGATAGGCAAGAACCATCTGCTTATCCATCCCCAATTAGGGTCGTTCGTGCATATTGGCATCCTGCTGCTCAACGAAGAGGTTACGCCCTACTCCGAACCGCTTACCGAACAATGTGGCGATTGCAACCTGTGTGTCACCCACTGCCCTACAGGAGCCTTGCGGACACCTGTCTTCGACGCACGCAAATGCCTCTCCTACCTTACTATCGAGCGGAAAGAACCTTTGGAACAACAATACGCACGCATAGCAAGCAAACACCTCTATGGTTGCGACACCTGCCAACGGATATGCCCGTTCAATGCCCATCTCAAAGAAACAACGCATCAGGAACTTCAGACTAACCCTGCGCTGCTACAGATGACGGCTACCGACTGGGAACAAACATCACGCCGGCAAAAACTCAAGTTGCTCCGACGGTTGGCACACAACGATTAGAGTTTACTATGAATCACAAAACAATAAGACAATGAAACCACTCAACGAACTGCACATCGCCCTTGCAAGCGACCATGCAGGCTATAACCTGAAGCAGGAAGTAATCAAACACTTGCAGCACGAAGGCGCTACAACGCGCGACTTTGGTTGTTTTTCGACCGATAGTTGCGACTATCCCGACTATGCCCACCCCCTTGCGGAAGCCGTAGAGAAAGAAGAGTACGACTTTGGCATTACCATCTGCAGTACAGGCAATGGGATTTGTATGACCGCCAACAAACATCAGGGCATCCGTGCAGCACTGTGCTGGGATACTCCCTTGGCGGAACTGGCACGCCAGCACAACAATGCCAATGTACTTGCACTACCGGCCAACTTCATATCCCAAGAGAAAGCATTGGCGATTGTGGATGCATTCTTCCACACTGATTTTCAAGGCGGCCGTCACGAGAGAAGGATAAAGAAGATACCCCTCCAACCTGCCTGCGAGTAGCCTCCGGCCAACCATCTATGTCGTGGCTACCTGATATCGTGTTTGCGTATTGGCAGGGACTCACTTTGACTCGCTGTCTGAATCAATGCCGCTGCTGGTGCAACTATATGCTCAGTTGCGCAGGCATTCATCGTGTCACCCATCAACCTACCTTCGTCTCGGTTGAACCGGCCGATTGGTGTATGTTGCATTGTCCCGAATGTCCCGTTGGAATGCGGCAGGAGGAACATGAACATCACCTTTTCTCAATGGAGCAGTTAGATACCTTCTTGCAGGCAAACGCCAAGACACTGCATACTGTCATCTTCTATTTCCAAGGGGAACCGCTTCTGAACAAGGCACTGCCTGCAATGATTCATCTTGCCAAAGACTACGGACTCTATACCATGCTCTCTACCAACGGGCAGATACTCGACTGCAACATGGCACAGCAGTTGGTTGCCGCAGGATTAGACCGTATCATCATCTCCCTCGATGGACTGACGCAAGCCTCTTACACCGCCTATCGTGTGGGTGGCAGTCTCGAACGGGCATTGCAAGCCCTGCGCTACTTGCACGATGAGAAAACAAAACAACATTCTAAAATGGTCGTAGAGTTGCAGTGTCTCCGGCTACGGAGCAACGAAACGGAATGGGATACACTCAAGCAACGCTACAAGAGCATGGGCGCAGACCGGCTGACCCTCAAAACTGCCCAGTTGTATGATTATACAAACGGACATCCTCTCATGCCCACCGACCTGCGCTATTCTCGCTATAAGAAAGATAAAGACGGGCATTATGTCCTGCGCAAGAAGAGCAGAAACCGTTGCTATCGTCTCTGGAGCGGCTGCGTAATCGATGCCGACGGAAATGTACTGCCTTGCTGTTTCGATAAGAACAAAGGCCACATCTGGGGCAATATAACCCGAAACTCCCTACGGGAAATCTGGTTCGGCGAGTCGGCACAACAATATCGCGAGCAGGTACTGCGCTCACGAAAGCAAATAACCATCTGCCAAAATTGTACGGAATAAGACCGTAAGGCAACAAAAAAGAGATTAACACTCCTTCGTGCTAATCTCTTTGCAAAAAGCCTCTATCCGCCTATCATTTCAAGCGATATACCATACGAACGGTTATACGGGCCTTTTTCTCTCGGCTGCTCGTGTTGAAGGTTCCGCCATAGGCATACTCCTCTTCGCCCGTAGCGGAAGTAATCTGGAACACACCCAAATTAGCCGAGTTAGCCTTACCTAACTTCGCACCGGCATTAGTCGCTACTTTCTCTGCGCGTATGTATGCATCGTGCGAAGCCTTCTCTATCAGATCAATCTTAAGGTCATTCAATGCCGTGTAGTAATACTCCGGAGTGTACGACTCTATGTTGATGCCTTTGGCTATCAGCGACGATATTTCACGCGAGATACGCTCTACATTGTCCACTTCTGAAGAGGTGATAGTAAAACTCTGGCTCAACGAATACCCTGCGAAACGGGAACCGGCATAGTTGCCTCCTTCGTAGATGCTTTCGTAATTCTTCTGTACATTCACAAACGAAAATGTTACCTCCGACTCCTTGATTCCTTGCGATGTAAGATAATTCATCACGGCTTTCTGATGCGCCTCTATCTGCTGATAACCACGCAACTGGTCCATATTCTCTACCAAAATCTGACCTCGCCATACAATCTGGTCTGAGGTGAAAGTCGTTTCCCCCAAGCCTGTAACGGAAACGGTCCCTGCTGAGCGGATCCATCCGCCTACTGCAGCCACAATAATGATGACGGATGCAACTAAACTGATGCCAATAATCAAAGGCTTAAATAGTTCTTTCATATTAAAAAGATTTATTGTTTCACTACCCTTTCTACAACAAATTATATGCCAATAACATCCCTTACAAGACCGAAAAAGTACGCCTACCCTACCCTTTCGCCTGCCTTTGCCTTACAACGGAACTGCCCTCCGCAAAGCCCCGTCAGTACTATGTATTTCAAAGGTTTTATATAGGATGAATATAAGACGAATATAGGATGAATATAGGATGAATATAGGAATAGTATAGGATAAGCCTCAAAATTATATGGAAAAACCGCTGCAAAAACAACAAAAAAACAAGGCAAACAGACATCTCTGTTATCGAAAATGCCTATTTGCCTTATTCTTAAAATTTACGAGTATTATTACGCTCTCATTCCTATCACCTACTGCGCAATAATCAGTTTGCCGGATGCAATACGCTTCGAACTTTGCACAAAGAACACATAGCAATACGGTGTTTCTGCCTCAAGCGTGATAATCGTACCCGAACGATAATCGGTAACATTAAGCAAACGCTCACGACCATCTGCCTCCGTTATAATCTCCACATCATTCGGATCTGCCGTAGCAATCTGATGCATACTCAAACGATGACCCTCCATATCATACAGAGCGAAGGAAACATCTTTGCGGGTCGTTGCAACCAAAATCTGAGTAGAACCCGGAATGCGTTTAACCAACACATCATAATCTGTCGGCGTCAAGGCATCGTTAATATCCGATGCTGCAAAATAGATATAATAGCGGCGGGAAACACCTGACTCTGAAGTACAGATAATAATACAGGTATCACCTACCGACACCTCTTTAATACTGACATCAGCATCCTCCGACATAGCAGTTGCCGACACTTTAGGAGTCGACAAACCGGCTGCAAGGTAATAGGTATAAAACTCCTTGTCTGCATCAAAATCTCTGAACTCTACATCGTCTAAATAAATCATACGCAAACGATTTTCCTCGTCCTTAAGAATTATCTGACGGATAATATAGGTCTTGATACTTCCGTCCTGTGCTGTCACATTCAGCAGTATAGTACCGTCATCCGTGTCTTCTACCTCACATTGTGCAGCAGGGTCCGACAAAGTATAGGTAATATCGGCAACCGTAGCGAAATCACTTGCCGTAGAGCCTGCAATATACGACAAGGTATATTCGGTGCTGTCTGCAGCAAAGCCCGAAAGAAGTTCGTTGCGCACATAAATAGCCGACAACGAAGCATCGCTGTTCTTGGCAAACACAAAGGTCAAAGTATAGGCGGCTTGGTCTTCCTCGTTGGCGGCCGTAACCGTAATCGTAACAACCTGCTCACCTGTCCCAAGAACAAAGGGTTCCGAAACCTCCACTTGTTGTTCCATCTCGCTCTTAACCGCAGTAATCGAAGGAAGAACAGTCTGACCATAAGGTATAGTCACAGTATAGTCGTAGTGCGAAGACTCGAAATCTATATCTAACCCGTCGCTCAACTGAATATCCTTCAGACTGACATTAGACGACTTCTTACGCACAAAAGTAAGTGTGTAGGTCTGTGTAGTATTATCCTCTGCAGTTACCACAATACTGACCACATCGCCCGTAATAGCCATATCCACGCTCTGTACATCCTCTTTCTTAGCCACCGTAACCATCGGAATATCCGTTGCATTCATATCCAACGATATACGATAAGTCAATCGATCAGCATCGAAATCCGACAAAGGACTACCGCCCACATAAATAAGGCTCAAATCTGTTTCCGACGACAAAGCCAACGGATAGTGTATAGTATAGGTGCGTTGCTTACCGTTGCCCGCTACTACTTCAATCACACTCTTATGCCCCAACATCTTACCTTCGCTTGCATCTATATCGGTTGTATATCGCACGGACTGATAACGGTCGCCGTTCAATGCAAACACCGATGGAACAACCTCAGTGCCGGAAGGTAATGTAACCCAATACTCATTCTTGCTGCCTGCAAAGGTCTTCAATGGCTTGTCGTCAATATAAATCATCTGCAGCGTATCTACATCCGACAACAGTATATCGTGCGCTATAGTATAGGTATTGCTTCGGCCACTCTCGGAGGTAACCACCAACTGGCGCACAATACGGGTCATGCTCTGTTCAACGGTATCTTCATATATCGTCTGCCAATCATCTGCCATATCCCAACTTAACTCAGGGAAAGAACTACTACCCACCGGCAATGAAAGAGCATAGTAATACTGACGCGGAGTAAAACCTTCTACCTGCAACCCGTCTGCATAAATCATCTGAAGAGTATCAGCCGTTGAATAGGTATAATTGAATGCAATAATATATGTAGCCTTTGTGGTGCCATCTTCTGCTATCACTTCTACTGTGATCCTCTTTGCAGCCTCATCAAGCGAAGTAGTAACCTTTTGTGCAGTCTCGGACTTCTGGGCTACAACCTCTGGAAGACTATGCTGACCGACAGGTAACGATAGCATATAGAAATAGTACGACGAAACAAAATTGGCTATCGGATCTCCATTCACATAAAGCATATCCAAGTTTGCATTACTCGACAATGGAACAACAAACTCCAACGAATAACGGTTACTTGTAACACCGTCTTTCGCGGTAACATCAAGATAAATACTCTGCTCCGACGAAGAAATCACAACATCTTGTCCATCGGCATTCAATGAAGCCGATACCTCTGGAAGAATCATCGTACCCGAAGGAAGATAGATTGTATAGGTATTCTGTTGTGGAGAGAATGTCAATTTAGGATTCAATGCCCTTTCAAAATCAACGAAACGATGTCCGTCAAGCAATATATCTGCCAAAGTCGCATCATTCGATTCCCTCTCAACAAATATCTCTACAGTATAGTCCTGCGTAGTTACTCCGTCTTGCGCTACTACATGCAACAAATGTTCCGTCTTGGATACTTCTGTGTGCGTTATTGTCTGAAAATTATCATCTGATGTCCAGGTTATAGTTACATCCTCATTGGTACTACGAACAGAGTAGTAATGACGCCCGGTCTCAAAACGGGACACCGGTACACCATCAACCACAATACCTGTTAAATCCGCATTATGACTCTGTTCTGACTGTACAAGCAACATATAAGTATTCATCTGCTTACCATCCTCCGAAGTAACTACTATATCAGTTGCTGTACCCAACTTGCTGCTTGGAGTAACCTCAATACGCTGCCCGGGATGACCTGCAATATAAGTCAAAGAAGGCATCTGCGGCTCAACCGTTTTATAAGCACCTACAGGCAAAGTAACAATATAGGAGAGTGTATTAGGGTCAAACTGTGCAAGAGGCTCATTGTCCAAAACAATCGACTTCAGTGTATTATCCGACGATAGTTCGGGCGTAATATGCAGCAGATAGGGACGACCTTCTGTACCGTCTTCAGCAGTAACACTGATAGTATAGGTGGTCGTCGCATGGTCGTACGACACAGCAACCTGCTGCGCAACTTCTGCCTTCTTCACATCAATATGGAGCAATGTATCCGTTGTGATAGTATAAGAATAAAGAGCAGCATTAAAATCGGAATATGCTACCCCGTTCAATACAATACCCTCCAACTTTGTATTGTCCGACAAAGCAGTCGGATAAGTCAAAGTATAACTATGCTCCTCTGAACCATACACATTCCATTGCATATAGGAACTTGTCTGCACAAACACAACAGAATCAGTCATAGCCATACGCTCAAACAACATATTCTCAGGGCGGGCATCAGTATAGTCGTACCGATCACACTGGAAAGACGGATATACATCGCCGTTCAGTTCAAGGCTCTTCAACTGTCCCATCGTAGTAGAAACAGGCTTCTGCAAAGCAACCGTATAAGTACCGGTAACACCATTCTCTGCTGTAACAATCAACACACATTCAGTCTGACTCTGACGGCACTCCACAGTTTGACTATCCGATTGCTTGGTGAAGGTTATCACACTCGGCAAACTCTCACCTGAATAGATATATTCACGGGTAGCAGGCGCATAATCGGCAACACCTGAAATAAACGACAAAGTAGTATCGTCCGACAAGTCTGTAACAAAGCGCACGGAATAGACATTCTCCGCACCCGCTTCCGATACAACTTTGATTTGCAATACAGAGTCGGTATATGCAAGGGTTATCTTCTCTAAACGACTGATAGCAACAGGTTCCACACAAGGCAGATGGTGCGTGGTCGAAGCCAAATGCACCGTATATTCATTGATAGTCGGATAAAACTCGTCTATCGTTCTGTTATCAATCAGAAGGTCTTTCAGCGTATTGCGGGTATCAAGCGGACGATACACTTCCAATGTATAGTCGGTATGTGTACCATCTTCAGCATAGTTTGCTATATCGGCACGACGAACACCATACTCACCACTAACAATCTCATCTTGCCAGACAACCTTCTGTGCTTGGTCAGACACCTCACCCGTAAACGAAAGAGTCGGTATGGCAATATCTTCTGTGTCCGTAAGCGTAGCCTTGAAAGCATTACCATTCTTCGTGGCTGCTATCCCGTTAACAGATAACGCAGATAAAGCACTGTTATACGAGAAACGAACATAATCTACATAAAGATTGGCACCTGAATTACCATCAGGATATGCACCCGTAGCATCAATAATAACATCCAACCCTGTAATAGGCTTGCTGTCTGTATCGAGGGATATCGTTTGCGTCTTATATGCACTACTCTTCCCCGTATCTTTGTGGTCGAAAGTATATTTGTTCTTGTCATTATCAGAGAATATGAAACGGAAGAGCGCCCCATTACCGGCCTTGTCTGGATACTTGTAGTTAATAATGGCATTATCCGGTGTATTAAGGAAACTAATAGCATCACTCGGAGTAACTCTAGTGCCACCCGAAGTAGCAAAACTGGCTGTCATATCGGCCAAGTTAATAACTGCGGGGACTGGACCTGCAAGTGCCGCCCAATAAGTTGTCTTAAGATGAACAACAGAACTACCATCTTTACTGACTGCATCACCCGCCTTCGCAGTCCAAAGATATGTATCAATATAATCGCCCGGTGCATTCCACGAGGTTGGTTTATCCGATTTGGAAGAAGCTGTCTTTGTCCATTCATCAAACTCCCCATTAGGAATAACACAATTGGGATAGTGGAAATAGATGGTATAGATATTCGTACATGTATCGGCTTTAACGGTAGCAGTCCACTTCCATATATCACCCACATAATTACATTGGACGCCGCTATTTGCCGTATAGATTACATTAGGGGTTTTCGTCGAAGAACGGTTGACAATATATGTGAATCGGTTAGGAGTAAAATCAGCAATAAGTTCCCCGTCCACACTGATACTCTCTAACACCGCAGGGTTCTGCGTATCCAACACGGGAGTAATAACATACACCTTGTCTGCTTCATTACCTCGATTAGCACGCACAGTAATAATAGTAGGCTGATAAATACCACCCGGCTGTATAAATACTGTCTGCTCATCAAAAGACTTGGTATAATCAAAATCAAGCGATGTAGTACCATAAGGCAAACGAACAGTCAAACTGTCTGCTGTCACATCTAATATCTCGCTCGTTCCACGAACCAACAATGAAGCAAGCCGATTCGTCTTGTCAGACAAGGTTTCTTGAAACAATATCGAATATGTTCGCTTATCACCATTTTCTGCCGTTACTTCTACTTCACTCTTTTGTCCTATCGGACGCGATACAAAGGTTATATTCTGTTCTGCCTCCGCTTTGGTATAAATAATGTTGGGAATAGTCGTGGCTTGATAAGGCATTATAACTACATAATCCGTCTGCTCGGGATTAAATATAAAATCTACATCGCCCGAACTCAGATACATATCCCCTAATGCTACATTGCTCGATTGGCGCACGGGGAACTTAATAGTATAATCGTTGCTTGTTACACCATCCGCCGCTAAAACATGAATACGGGTAGTACCATTCACCGCACTAAAATAGGTCGTAATGGTTTGGTTGGGCAATTGACCAACGGCAAACACACAAGGTACAACCGTTGTACGCCATACCAATGAATCAATATAGTGGAATGTTTCAGCGTCGAAGTCAGCAAGCGACACCCCATCAATTAGTATATCCGATAGCAGTGCGTTGCTCGATAACACACGGTTGTAATGAATCGTATAGGTCTTTGTGTTACCATTCTCTGCTACCACCTGCACTTGTTGCTCGTCTGGCGTTGTTTCTGTCACTATTACATTCTGCCCCTCACGAGCTACATACTCTATCATTGGCAGTTCGGCACCCTTGTCTATCGACAATGTATAGTCTGTAGTTTCAGGGTCGAACACAATAGTTAATCCTGTTCTTGCAGCATACGAGGTAGTACCTTCTCCCTCTGCTGCAACACGCTCAACCACTTGCAGGTCCTTCAAGGTAGCATCTGTATATTGAGCAATATCGAACTTGATTGTATAGGTCGTTTGTGCACCTGACTCGGAAAGTACAATTATCGCCGTTTGATTGCGGTCGGTTTGTCCAAAGAACACCACTTGACTATCCATACCCTTACGATAGGTAACCGTTTGAGGTTTACTACCTGCAGGAAGCGAAATTGTATAATCTGTTTGAGTAGGTGTATATTCCGCCATTTCTACTCCATCAAGCAAAATAGCCGACAACCTGCAATCATCAGAGAGTTGTTGTTGGAAATGAAGTGTATAAGCGGCATGCTCATTATCCTTCTCCACATATAGCGTTATATCTGTTCCATTGCGTAATACTTGTACTGTCTGTCCTTCACCTGCGGTATAAGTAACCTCTGGTAGTGTACCTGTATAGGTCAATGTATATTCCGTTACGATTGGAGAAAACTCTGTTAGTGCTACTCCGTTAATCGCAATACCTTGCAATTGTGTTACCGTTGACACTTGTTCTACAAATGTCAATGTATAGGTATTGGCATCTCCACTCTCCGGAGTTACACGAATAAAGGCTTTACCTGCTTTGTAAGGGGTAGTAATCGTTACTTGTTGTCCCTTCTCTTTATCTACAGTAATGGTTGGACAAGTGGAACTCGTCAATGGTATGGTATAAGATAGTGTTGTCTTCTCAAATCCTTCCAATGCTATCCCATCAAGGTATATCATATCAAGGAAAGCATTTTCTGACTTCTGTATGATAAAAACAATAGTGTATGTTTTCTTAACGCTACTTTCTGCAGTTACAGTAATACGCTGCACATTATGTTCACACATACTCAGTACTTTCTGCCCCGTCTCTGCTTTCTCGTAAGTAATAGCAGGAATAGTACTGACACCGATTGGAAGAGTATAGGTATAGTCTGTTATATCGGCAGAGAAACCTTCCAACTCCTCTCCATCTACATATATCATCCTAAGGTCCGTATTATCTGAAGTCTCTACCTTAAAATGCAGAATATAAGTTTGACTTGCACCACTTTGTGGGCGTATCGTTATTTTATAGTCATCTTCAACATTGCTGCCCGAGCGTACTGTAATCGTTTGATATTCGTCGTTCGGTGTATAGGTTACAATGGGTTGTTGGGTAGTCCCTTTAGGCAGTTGAATAGTATATTCCAATTGGGTCTTATCGTAACCACTTAATTCTACGCCGTCCAAATAAATCATTTTCAGCGTAGCATCCGTCGTTTGTTGTACAGAGAAGGTGATTAGATAGACAGTCGTATTTCCATTGCCGGCTGATACTGTGATACGGGTAGTTCCATCGACTCCTCCTGTTAGAATGGTTACCGTTTCAAACTCATCACCTTTTATCGCCTCTATAGTTGGTAACTCGGTCGTTCCTACAGGCAATGTATAAGTATATTCGGTCTTATCTGGAGCAAAGTCAGCAAGTTGCACATCATCTATTAGAATGCCCGATAGTGTTGATATCTCCGATTTAGGAGTAGTACATACAATTTTATAGACTGTTATATCACCGTTAGCAGCAGTAACAGTGACACGCGTTGTACCATCGATACCTCCATCTGTAATCTGCACAGTTTGTTCGTCTTCTCCTTTGGTATAACTAATAGTTGGTACAACCGTTGTACCCATAGGCAAACTGACATAGTAGGTTAAGTTTGCCGGGTCAAAGTCGGTAATATAACCGCCTTCTACTTGCAAGTCGCTAAGATAAGAATAGGTCGATTTTTCGAGTTTGAAATTCAACTTATAGGTTTTAGGTATTTGATTGCCCGGTGTTGTAACTGTTATTTGATAAGTGCCGCCGTCTATTTGCTCCGGCGCAGTATAGGTTATAGTTTGTGCTCCGTTTGGATAAGCAGATACCGCCTCTACTGTTGGCATAGTGGTTGTACTGGTAGGTAAAGAAACACGATAGATAGTCTGTGTTGGCGTATAACCTGTTACACCTTTCCCATTAACCAAGATGTTTTGCAGTGTATTATCGGCTAATTGCGCCACCTTAAAATTTAGGGTATAGGTAGTAGTAGTGGTTTGATCTGCTGCGATTACCTTAATAACAGCCCTGCCTGTTGTACTGTTTGGCTGTGCTATTTGTATCGTTTGTTCGTCCTCTTGTCCATCAGCAGTTACAATAGGTGTTTCGGTTGTGCCATAGGGCAGGTCGATATTATAGGTATAGGTTGTAGCATTGAATGCGTTTATTGGAGTACCATTTACACGAATGTTTGCCAATTTAGCGTTTTTGCTCGGTTCTCGTACGAACTTTATTTTATAGGTCTTTTGACTACTATTGTCCTCTGATTTTACAGTGATGGTAGTTGGTACTCCGTCTATTACACCGTCTGTTATTGTTATTTCATTGCCTGATAGTACACGCCCAGAAAAAGAGACCGTAGTACCTCGTGCGTTTGTCAGTTCTCCTGCACCGCGTCGTGCTTCTATCTTCGGAAGTTGTGTGGCACTTCGTCCAAGCGAGTAGGTTTGTTCTTCGCTGCTTGTCGGGTCGAAGCCCTTCCATTCTTTGTCATCAATATATATCTTCTGAATACTTGCTGAATAGATTAGTTCCACATCGTCCACATATAGTGAGTTGCCTGCATTGAGTCCGCTGTTTGCACGAAAGTTTGGATAATTACTTGCGGAGAATATGACATTCATCATTGTGGGTACATCGCTATTAAAATAGTAGATAGGCACACGAATATTTACCCAATCGTTGTATTCCCTCCTTTCACGCCACATTCCTTCTGCTATCTGCGTTACCTTTTGGTCCGTACCACATTCGTTGCCATCTAATGCCAAACGGATATCACTCTCTTCGTTTGTGCGAGTGGTACCAGTACAATTACCATTTTTGCCTTTATATTTGCTACTTTTCGCTGTACCAGACCATGCATAGTAGAGCAAATAAAAATCTTCTTTGGTTACATTACCTCCTGTACGGCGTATCCATACCGACATAGTATCGGGGCGGTAATACCAACTTATGCCGCCTTCTGTACCTGCAGTTGCTTCGCCGACCGATGCTAGGCTCTTGACATATACCCATGGTTGCCCGAGAGTGAAGTAACCCGGAGATGTTTCCGTGATACCAATCGCGCCCACCTCTTGGCCTTGCACCATCATTGAAGCACTGCCAGTATGTCCGGCCTCCTTGTGTGCGAAGTTGAACTTATAACCGAATTGCGTTACATTACTAGCGTTCCAATTAGCAGGTTGTACATTGCCATCGAATTTGGGAGCAGACCAGTCCTCGAAACCTGCGTTGGGCAATTGTTGCGCATTTGCGCTTATTACTAAGAAACAAGCAGTTAGTACTGCTAATAAAGTGTTGTAATTGTGCTTCATCAGCCTATATTTTTGTTATATCATTCCCCGTTTTATCCACGCTGCAAAATTAGAACAAGATTGTTGTGTGTACAATATCTCGCCTTATTAAAAAAGGTACTTTTATTAAGATATAAGAAAGTAAAAGTCTTGAAAAACGGGGGTTAGAATATACTATTATTAAGATTTCTATTGTGGATGTTTCTTTTGTTGAGTGAAATTAGATGTTGGGAGGTTGGTATTATGTACAAAGATTTAGCAGATGAGAAAATAGTTGTATCTTTGCCAGTCGTTAGAATAATGCAAATATGAACAAGATAAAGTTTTGGTTAGACAATAGTCGTACGGTATCTGTACCGCAGTCTTTACTTCCTACGATTACAGCCATAGTGTTCTGTATAGGACAAGATGGTTTTATCGGATGGTTATCTGTTCCCATTGTTATCGGTATTTGCTTTGCCCATCTTGGGATGAATCTTGCAGATGACTACTTTGATTATCAACAAGACAGTCGTACCCGTTCGGAGGTATGTAGTACGAGTATTCGTGCGCGAATAGACAAGTGTCATTATTTGCACGATGGTAAAGCGAGTGTCAAAGAACTGAGGAATGTGATTATTATCTTCCTTATGATTGCGGCGCTTATGGGACTTACGACCATTGTTGTGCAATGGGTGGTGAATGGAATAACGGCGGTTTATGGTATTGTACTGTATGCATTGTTGGGTTTATTTGTAGGCATCAATTATTCAGGTCGTCCTTTGCGATTATGCTTTCACGGTTTAGGTGAGTTGACGATTGGTTTGATGTTCGGTCCTTTGTTGATGCTTGGTGTACAAGCCGCACTTACCGGCAGGTTGTTTTCTTGGCCGATGTTCTGTTTGAGTATAGCCGTAGGTTGTTTGGTGATGAATATATTGTATGTACATTCGGTGATGGAGGTGGGTGCAGATGCTGCGCTTGACAAGATGACCTTTGCCCGTTTGTTGAATAGTGTCAGGTGGCGGATTGTTTTTTTGGGTATCTTTGCTTTGTTGCCATTCTGTCTGTTGGGATTGGGAGTTGTATTGCACTGGTGGAGTGCATGGTGTTTATTGACTTTGTTAACGCTACCTATGTCGGTATATCTTATCTACTCCACCTGGTTATATGCCCATGACAAGCCTCGCAATGACACACCTCGTTGGTGGATGGGTCCTATGGGTGACTGGGAGAAATACAAGGCTGCAGGTGTGGACTGGTTTTTATTCAGGTGGCTTTTGGCACGCAACATCTGTACTTTTTTCTGTTTGATATTGTGTGTTGTCTGGGTTATTGGTTTGCTATGATGTTTGTACAGTGTATTTATTGGCGTTTGAAATCTTTATGAGATAAATACTTACACAAAAAAAGCGTAAAAATAGTAGAAAAGGTTTGCTCAATTATAGAATATGTTGTAATTTAGTGGCCGAAAAGATAACATCTAATACTAACCCTTATAAAGGAATATATTATGACAATGACAGTAACATTCAACCAACTGCGCAAGGTTAAAGACAGTCTGCCGAGCGGTAGTATGAATAAGATTGCAGAAGAATTAGGAATAGAGCCAGATATGGTTCGTGCATATTTTGGTAGTCAAACCAATACAGTTTCAGGTTTACATATCGAACCTGGTCCTGACGGAGGTTTAGTGGTATTGGATGATACGCGTATCTTGGAAGTTGCATTGCGTATTGCATGGGAGCATAACAATGCCAAATAGATGTAGCATAGCATATATTTAACACATTAACTTAAGGTTTTCTTGAAGGATATACTTCGAGGGAGCCTTTTGTTTATTTTAATAGAATATAATTCGAGAGATGAAAAAGACAATTTTATCTACATTACTTTGTAGTATGCTTTGCACGATGTCGGTTCGTGCTATTGAGTTGCCCGGTTTTGAGTGGTCGGTTGGTGCTGACATTACTTCTGCGTATTTATGGCGTGGAATGCGTTATGGCGGTCTGTCTTTTCAGCCCGATGTATCGATTGGTTATGGTGGCTTGGTCCTTGAAGGTTGGGCGAATATAGGTACGGAAGACTATACCTTCAAGGCATTTACACCTGAGTTGGATGTAACCTTGTCGTATTGTATTGCAGGTTTTCGTGTTGGTGTCAATCATCTTTATTACTTTGACGGGAGTAAATACTTTGATTTTAAGGGTAGCGATTATGAAGCGTATATGAATGAAGAAAACAGTACTACTCAGACGGAGGTGTTTGCAGAGTTCAATTTAGGTGATGTGTTGGAGTCGGTACCCTTGTATATCGGTTGGCACACTTATGTTGCAGGTGATGATAAGTATGTTGACTATGACAATCCTATTGTGAACGGAGCAGATACGACCTACAATATGAAACGGGCGTATTCTTCGTATATTGACATATCATACGATTTTCAGTTACCCCTGAACTTCACTATTACGCCTACTATAGGTATGACACCGTGGAAGAGTACATACACGAATTATGAGGGCAAGTTCGCAGTTAATAACTTATCTTTGAAATTGAACTGGGAACTTGAAGTGGGCGATCATTTTGCGTTGGACATATATGCAATAGGTAGTATAAACACCTATAAGATGAACAAGTATAATCTTATACCCAAGACGCAAGACAGTTATGGTAATCAGCGAATAAACGGTGCCATAGGTATTGGTTTGTGGTTATATTAGTGCAGTTATTATGAACAGGAGATACCTTAAACCTACGAGTGCGGTATTGTTTTTGATTATCGCTGCTGTATTCCTTTGGTTTTATCCGGACCACGATAAAACAGGCAATTATTATACAAACAAGGGGCAAGTATTTGGTACTTATTACACTATCCGTTACCAGGCTGAACAAGACTTAGAAGATGAGATAGTGGCTCGTTTGAATGCTTTTGACGGTACGATGTCGATGTTTAATGACACCTCAATTGTATCGTGTATCAATCGGAATGAATATGTAGCGCTGAACAAGGACTTTCTTGATATGTATGCTACAGCAGAGCGTGTGTCGGCTTTGACTGATGGTGCTTTTGATATTACCGTAGCCCCGTTGGTGAATGCTTGGGGGTTCGGGTTTCGGAAACAAGAGCAAGTGAATGCGAAAATGATTGACAGTTTGCTTGAGACAGTAGGCTACGAGAAAATATCGGTGTTTGACAATCATTTGTGGAAGAGTGATGAACGCACTATGCTTGATGCGAGTGCCATTGCAAAGGGGCAAGGTTGTGATGTAGTCGCCGCATTATTGGAGGATAATGGTTGCAGGAACTACTTAGTAGATATTGGTGGAGAAGTAGTATGTTGCGGTGTAAATGAGAAGGATGAGATGTGGCGTATCGGTATTAGTAAGCCTATAGATGATCCGAGCGGCGAACAAGCAGAGATACAAGAGATAGTATCCGCCCCAGCATTGTGTATGGCGACTTCGGGCAATTATCGTCAGTTCTATTACGATAATGGTATACGCCGCTCACATACTATCGACCCTCGAACAGGGTATCCTGTAGCACACAGTCTGCTAAGTGCAACGGTGATCGCCAATAGTTGTATGGAAGCCGATGCGTTGGCAACTGCTTGTATGGTGCTTGGAACAGACAGCGCCCTTCAGTTGATTGACAATCTTCGTGATACGGAGTGTTATCTTATCTATGACAAGGGTGATACCTTGCGTGTTGCGATGAGTAAGGGAATGAGGAAGTTCTTGAGAGAATAGTTGAGGGGGAGTAAGTGGAAGGCTGTTTTGTTAGTTGATGAGTTTAGGAGTTTATGTGTTTATGCGTGGTTTAATTGGTTGAAGGGGTTAATTGGGTTTAACGGGAACACATTGTTTGTTCATTGAAGGAGAGTTGAGAGTCATAGCATGGTATGGCTCGGCAGAGAGCAATAAACATACAATTAACAATTAATAATTAACAATTAACATACATAAAGGCGATAAACGATTAAGAATTGACGGTTAATGATTAATGCGGGGAGAGGAGTGATTAGGAGGTGGTTGGTAGGTTCATTCTATACTCTTCCTATATTCATCCTATATTCATCCTATATTCTTCTTATATTCATCCTTTGGAATTGGTAGTAAATACAGGGCTTGGCGGAGGGTAGTTTTGAGGTAATGGGACGGGAGGAGTTGTTGAGGAGCATTATATCTTTTTCGTTTTTTTAATGCAGTTGTGCTGAAAGATTTGGATAGAAGACAAAATAGTTGTACTTTTGCAGTTCGATTTGTTAGTATGCGTAGAGGGGCATTTTTTATACTATCCATTTGTCTGCTACTGAATAGTTGTGGTGAATACCAGAAACTACTGAAGTCTGCGGACCCTGAATTGAAGTACACGAAAGCGACAGAGTACTTTGATGCGGGTGAATATGTACGCGCGCAGACTTTGTTTGATGATGTTGCCGCCTACTACAAAGGCACGGAACGCAGCGAGGAGGTATTGCACTATCTTGCCCGTTGTTATGTGGGGGAGAAAGATTATGCAGGGGCGTGCGAGTACTATAAAGCCTATATCCGCAATTACCCGAAGGGGAATTATATTGTAGAGGCCCGTTATATGGTGGGGCATTGTTACTATTTGGATTCGCCGGATGCGCGTTTGGATCAGGAGCAGACCAATCAGGCGATTGAGTATCTGAACCAGTTTATAGAACTCTACCCTGAGAGTGATTATGTGACGGACGCTATTCGTGAGGTGGATGAGATGTATGACAAGTTGGCACAGAAGGAGTATCTATCCGCCAAACTATATTATAACTTGGGTACTTATTTGGGAAACAATTATCTGTCGTGTATCATCACTGCGCAGAATGCCCTTAAGAAGTATCCCGGCAACAGTTATCAGGAAGAACTGAACTGGCTGATACTGCAGGCCAAGTATCAGGAGTGGAACAACAGTGTAGAGGATTTGAAAGAGGAGCGTTTGCGTGATGCATTGGATGAGTGTTACAACTTCACAACAGAGTATCCGAACAGCAAACACAGCAAGGCCGCAGAGCGTATCAACACGGCTTTGAAGAAGCATCGTCCGGCAAAAGGAATAAATTGATAAAAGATTGATATATGGATTACAAAAATCTGAAAGCCCCACAGAGTACTATTACCCGTGATATGAGCGAGTTAGACGCCAAGGTGGGAAATGTATATGAGAGTGTTGCCATTATTGCCAAAAGAGCAAACGAAATCTCAGTAGAGTTGAAGAAAGAGTTAGACGCAAAACTACAAGACTTCACCCTGCCTCAAGACAACATTGATGAAGTGTTTGAGAACCGTGAACAGATAGAGATTTCTCGTTCCTACGAAATGATGCCGAAGCCGACTTTGTTGGCTACGCAAGAGTTTATAGAGGACAAGTTGATCTATCGCAACAGTTCAAAGGACCGTTCCTTGTCGGAATAGACAGATGTTAGCAAACCGACATATATTGGTCGGCATAACAGGCGGGATAGCCGCCTACAAGATACCCGAACTGATTCGTTTGTTGAAGAAAGCAGACGCGTCAGTTCGAGTTGTTGTTACCCATAATGCATTGGAGTTTGTTACTCCATTGACATTGGAGACGCTTTCCGGTTACCCTATTTACGCTGATGTATTTTCGTCGCGGAATGCACACAGCACGGAGCATATCTCGTTGCCGGACTGGGCGGATATGTTTATTATCGCTCCATGTACAGCGAATGTGTTGGGAAAGATGGCGAACGGTATTGCGGATGATGCGCTGACAACGACCTTCCTCGCCACAGACAAGCCCGTACTGATTGCCCCTGCGATGAATGAGCGGATGTATCATCATCCAGCAGTGCAGCGTAATTTGTCGGTACTGAGCAGTTGGGAGCATATTCATCTATTGAACAGTCCTTCGGGGGAGTTGGCATGCGGCAGTGTCGGAGAAGGGAGGATGGCAGAACCGACGGATATAGTTGCTTCGGCAGATGCCTTATTGGAGGAGAAGACACTAACGGGCAAGCATGTACTTATCACTGCAGGACCTACGCAAGAGAAGATTGACCCTGTGCGTTATATCTCGAACTACTCTACAGGCAAGATGGGTTATGCTTTGGCGGAGGAATGCAGAAAGAGAGGGGCTGAAGTAACACTTATCTCGGGTCCGACTCATTTGAACAAGCCGAAAGACACTATCTCGGTGGTCTCTGCAGAAGATATGTATCGTGCTTGTTTGCAACATTTTGCGGAGGCGGATATTATTATTCTTTGCGCAGCAGTGGCAGATTTTGCTCCGGAGAACGAAGCAGAACACAAGATCAAGCGGGAGCATGACGATTTGCTATTGCGGTTGCATCCTACGCATGATATAGCGTGTGCTTTAGGCGAACGGAAGCGCGACAATCAGTTATTGGTGGGGTTTGCATTGGAGACTGACCATGAAGAGGAGAATGCCCTCCGAAAGATGCAACGCAAACACTTGGACTATATTGTGTTGAACTCACTTCAAGAGAAGGGTGCAGGTTTCGGTTGCGACACGAACAAGGTGACGATATTCTCTTGCGAGGGCGAAAAGAAGAGTTTCCCATTAGAAAGCAAGCAAGTTGTGGCGCAGGATATTCTTAATTTCATCGTCCAACCACAATGAACAGAAAGACTGGCATATACGCAGTATGTTTAGGCGTAGTGGCTGGTGTGAGCAGTTGTGCCAATCGAGGTATGGGTCCTCAAGGGGGACCAAAGGATGAAACACCCCCGAAAGTAGTGCAAGAGACGCCTAAAAATGGCAGTCTGAACTATAAAGGCAAGACGATACAGATTGTCTTTGATGAGTATATACAACTCGACAATATCGCAGAAAATCTACTTATATCCCCACCCCAACAGAAGACGCCAGAAGTGTCGGGCGTAGGCAAGAAGGTGTTGGTTCGTTTTGACGAGGAACTTCGAGACAGCACCACCTATACCTTGCAGTTTGGTAATGCCATCTGCGATAATAACGAGAAGAATGTTTTAGAGAATTACACCTTTAGTTTCTCTACAGGTGATGTGATTGACAGTATGCAGATCTCCGGTCTGATGCTGAATGCGAGAGATCTGAGTCCCGTAAGCGGTATTCTTGTGGGTGTACATACAGAGCATAGCGACAGTGCTTTTGAGCGTATTCCGTTCGTGCGTATCGGCAGGACGAACAGTGCAGGCGAGTTCACTATTTCGAACCTGAAAGACGGTACCTATCGTCTGTATGGCTTGCAAGATGTGAGCAAGGATTATATGCGACAGATTGGCGAAGGTATGGCCTTGTGCGACAGTCTGATTACGCCTACTGTCGAGTTGCAAATACAGAACGACACTGTCTGGAAAGACTCGGTAACGATAGACACCATTGTTACACAGGTGCATCCTCTGTATTCGCCAAAGGATATTGTCCTTATGTACTTTCAAGAGGACAAGCAACGACAGTATTTTCAGCGTGCTACGCGCGAGAAACAGAACCATTTTACCCTTCGATTCGGTGCGCCACAAGATAGTTTGCCGATTGTTACTCCCATTGAAGGAGATTGGTTGAAATACACTATCTGCCAGTATAATAACACGAAAGATACGATTACCTACTGGTTGACGGACTCTGCTACCATAGCAACGGACACTCTTAGTTTTGCGCTTACCTATCTAAAGTCGGACTCTGTATTCCAATTGTATGAGCAGACGGATACCGTACAGGCGATTTATAGAGCACCAAGGGTAAATGCTCGTGCAAAGAATAACCGTGATAGCAAAGAGACGGCAAAGAACACAGAACTGCCGTTGAAGCACAATGCGAAGTCGCCTTTTGAGATATACACGCCTATACGAATACAATCAGAGACACCTATCTCGCGTTACGAACGGGATTCGATTCACTTATACGAAGTGATTGATTCCATACGCAAACCTCTTTCCTACTCTATAGAAGTTGCTGATTCGGCTTATGCTACCTATACAATCAGTTATCAGTGGAAGGCAGACAAGACCTACGAGATAGTACTTGACAGTGCTGCTTTTACGGATATATATGGTAACAGCAATTATGCGATGAAGAGTAAATTCAAGATCCGTTCGCTTGATGAGTACTCTACACTTATTGTGAAGATTGAGCCTTATAGAGAGGATGCCATTATTGAGGTACTTAATGAGAAAGATGAGGTTGTGCGTACTCTTCCTGCCAAGCCGAATGGTGCGGTATTCCAATATCTTAAGCCTGAGAGTTTTTACCTACGCTTGTTTCTTGACACGAACAAGGACGGAAAATGGACGACGGGAGATTGGTTGGAGAAAAGACAACCCGAACCTGTTTATTACTATGGCGGCAAACTAACCTTGCGGGCTAATTGGGATATAGAAGAGACTTTCGACTATTTGACTACTCCCATTACAGAACAAAAGCCGAAGGAAATTCTGAAGGACAAGGGTGGAAAGAATAAGAACAGTGGCAAGAAGTAATTGCCGTGCTACTCTTGAAGATATTTACCACAAGATAGATGTATGCTGTTCTGCTGTGATTGTGGTGCTGAAACCATGTCCCGGATAGACCGTAGTGTTACAGGGAAGTACGAACAACTTGGATTGCAGGCTATGGCGAAGGTCTCCAGTGCTTCCTCCGAACAGGTCGGTACGCCCTACTCCGCCAGCGAATAAGGTATCTCCTGAAAACAGGATGGGCGTATTAGGGTCATCGCAATAGAAACAGACACTTCCAGGACTATGTCCCGGAGTGTGAATGACTCGAAGAGAGATATTCCCAAATGTCAGCAGGTCTGCATCATTCAATGGAATAAATTGCTCAAGCGGAGTATCACAGAGTGGACAGCCAAAGACTTGCGATTGTTGATATTGCCGTTCAAAAAGGAAAGCATCAGCAGGATGAAGATGAGGCAATACATTGTAGTTATCATATACAAATCTTGCTCCTAACAGATGGTCGAGATGTGCATGCGTGAGCAGATGTGCTTTGATATGCAGTTGTTGTTGCTCAATATAGGTTTTCAGGCGTGTTTGCTCGGAAGGCGTACTACAACCTGCATCAATAACAATAGTCTCTTTATTCTCGTCGGAGACGATATAGGTACATTCCCGAAAAGGATTGAAATAGAATGGTTTGATGATCGGAGTCATAAGGACGGGGAAATGGAGGTATCACATAATGGGTATATACACCACTTTTTTAGTTTTGAAATACTCTTCTGAAAAGACTTGCGAGAGGTCTGTTACCTCAGCAATTCGTCGGAATGGTTTCAGTTCTTGGGAAAGTTCCCCTCCTTTGAGGCATATTATTCCGTTTGGGAAAGCGTTATGCTGTTGTTTGGCTATGTTTTTCTTCGTTAGTCGTACCAAATCTGCCATAGGCATGACTGCTCGGGATACTATGAAATCGAACTGTTCCGTAACATCTTCTACTCTGGCTTGAAGGCAGTGGACATTGGAAAGGTTTATCGCGTTGGCTATTTCAGAGGCAACCTGTATTTTCTTTCCGACACTGTCTAATAGAAGAAAAGAGACATTGGGAAAGAGAATGGCTAATGGTATACCCGGAAATCCTCCTCCTGTACCCACATCCATAATGTGGGTGTTATCTTTGAAGTGGAATACTTTTGCAACAGACAGAGAGTGCAAGATGTGATGTGTATAGAGATTGTCAATATCCTTGCGTGAGATGACATTTATCTTTGCATTCCATTCCGGGTATAAAGAACCGAGAGCCAAAAACTGTTGTTCTTGAGTCTCGGTTAAAGTGAAGTATTTATTCAGTACAGAGAGCATTAGTCTGCCATATTGGTAAATACATTCTGTACATCTTCGTCTTCTTCGATCTTATCGATTAGTTTCTGCACAGATTCGCGTTGCTCATCGGTGAGGGTTTTATAGTCATTGGGTATGCGAACAAATTCTGCCGAATTGATTTCGAAGCCATTATCTTCGAGGTATTTTTGTATCTGTGCATAAGATTGGAAGTCGCCATAGATAATGATATTTCCGTCTTCATCTTGCCCAAGTTCATCTACCCCATAGTCAATAAGTTCTAACTCCAATTCATCGAGGTCGATACCTTCTTTGGGTGCGACAGTGAATACTGACTTACGGTCAAACAAGAACTGTAGGCAACCTTGTGTACCAAGAGAGCCGCCGTGTTTTGTGAAGTAACTTCGAATGTTGGCTACTGTACGCATGTTGTTGTCGGTAGCAGTTTCCACAAAGATAGCAATGCCGTGCGGTCCATATCCTTCGTAGTTAATTTCTTTATAGCCTTCAGATGATTTGTCGGTTGCTTTTTTGATGGCACGCTCGATGTTCTCTTTAGGCATATTTTCCTTTTTACACTGCTGGATTAGTACACGCAGGCGCGGGTTACCATCGGGGTCTGCTCCACCTTCGCGCGCAGCAATTGTTATTTCTTTTCCTAATTTGGTGAATGTTCGTGCCATGTGCCCCCAACGCTTCAATTTAGTGGCTTTGCGATATTCAAATGCTCTTCCCATAGATATAAGTATTTACAATAGAGTTTAGTTGTTATCTGTAATTGGCTGCAAAGGTACAATATTCTATAAGAAAAAGCAAATCGATTGGTGATTTTGGTAAGTGAAGTAGATGGTTTATCGAAAAAGGACTCGACTCCATCTGTGATAAGAAGGAGTCGAGTTCGTTTAAGGGAAATACCTGTATGCTGTTTCTATTGTTGGTAGATAGCGTAGAATATGAGGTTGGAATTGACTACTTGCTCAGATGGAGTGGAGAATATATCTGCAGGTAGAGTAAACGGATCGTAGTATTCTTTTTGTGCTGTCCATCCTACAAAGGTTAGCCCTTCGCAAGCGATTACCTGTATATCGGGTAAGCGTAGTGCTTCGCCTGCTTCATATCCTTGTTCCTCTAATAGTTCGTCATCTGCTATCCACTGTACAGTATAAGGTTTGGCTGTAGTTGTGGCGGGTATGACAAGTATTTCTACATCTCCAGTGACGGAGGGGATAGTCAGTGTGTTATTGGCAAAAGTGTAGTCGGTACCCAAAGCCAGTGTAGTACCTCCCATTGTGACATCAAGATGGTCGCTACTATTGATGATATAGCCATTTTCCGGAACAATGGTTAGTTGCAGTTGCCCTCCTTTCGTGACAGTACCTCCATCGGATGAGACAGCACAATTCTCGTAGACTACTTCGTAGTTCCATGTATTGGCAATTGGATTGCTGATATAGACGAGTGAGATTACCTCGTCAGATTCTATGATTTGAGATATAGGTTTGGTTGAGATAGTATTCCATGTGGTTCTTGATTTGGTACCCGGATATGCGTCTGCCTCTGTTCCCAAGTTCTTTTTACTTCCGGTCGCTGATATAAGTGTATATCGAGGACTATAGGCCGTGTTATTGGGTGTGTTGTTTTGCCATATACTTTGGTCATAGTTGACATACCATACAAGTAGTCCATGCCCTGGTAGATACTGGTCCCATCCTGCTTGCTGGCGATTTTCGATATAGTAGTTAACACCTTGGTAAGTTGCTTCTTGCAATGTACCAGAGGTATTGATCTGATAGGCATTGTAATTTGTTTTGTCGGAAGAATTAAGCTTCAGGATTTGTGGTGTTGAGCCTGGATTGACGGGTGTTGCCCATCCAAAGAAGTATTTCTCGTGAATGCTATATCCTGCAGGGCAGTTGCCTTCGTTGTTGTAGCCTCCATAATCCATTATGTCCCAAGCCTCCGGTGTATAACTGTATTTGTAGTTCGTACCGTAGTCCGTATCATAATAATCGGGTAATCCAAGCACATGGCTAAATTCGTGGCAAAGTGTACCTATACCGTTTCGTTTTCCTGTTTTGCCATTTAATTCACCTGAACAAGCATAGTTGTTGATGTATAGACCATCGACCTTACATTCACTCCATTTGTAGGTACAATTCTTATAATAAATAGCCGACTCTATATCCCAATTGTGGGGCCATATAGTTGTTGTGGCTCCTCCGTCCGCCTCACCTTTACCTGCATAGATAATATAAACGAAATCTACTTCGCCATCGTTATCATTATCGTATTGGGTAAAGTCGACACCGCACTCTGTATCGGCTAACTTACATGCTTCGATAATCATATCACCGGGGTACATATCATCGTCGTTGCTATCATTCTTGCCATAATAAGAATGGTCTTTGGTCAGTGTGACGGGGCCGACAACATCGAATATCGGAGAATATGCGCCGTTGGATTGGTCGATGAAGTATTTTCGTGCGGAGCCGTAAGATCCGTCATAGGTATAAGTATCGGCATTCATCATATTATTCATTTCTGCTTGTGTGTTGGAAGCCTGATACTTGGTATCTTTGAAGTTTACCAGAATGAAGAGTCCGCGAGGTGCGAGATTGATATCTCCTACCTTGCGTGGACGACTTACATATTTGGGTGAAGCATTCCTTCGTGCTATTACCTGTTCCGGTTGTTCGTTGGTGGTACGCCAATAGCCGTCGTCTGACAGTTTGATTATTTCTCCTTCTTGGTTGGTGTAATAGTGTGCGTATTCATCTCCGTTTAGACGCACTTGTATCGTTGTTCCATCGGGTTGTGTTTTTGTTTGCCATCCCCGATATGCAGGCATTGCCATTATTGCGGAGGCGGATAATAGACAAGCCGACAGTATAATAATTTTCGATTTCATTTTGTTCGTATTTAGAAGATTACTCTATTTTGCGTCCGAGGCTGTCGTAGGTTGCTCCATTGACAATAATATAGAGATGACCTTGACGCATTATCTTGTGTGCGATGTTGGTTTCGGTTGTTTCTTCGATAGCCGTAGCGTTTTGCCAATGTGGAACCAATGTGACATTATTGGCCGGCATAGTAAAAAGGTCGCCAGGTTGATAGATTGTTCCATTGTATTCCCACCCTAAAAATATATCATTCTCTTTGGCAGGTTTGCCAGAAGACAGCGTGATTGTTTCTCCTGCCGTGCAGATTTTACCGCCTGTGCAATGGGTAGTGTTGCCTGCAAATCCCTCGTAGATAAAGGTGTAGGATGATGGAGCATTTAAGCGATACAATTGCGGTAATAGCATTGATGCACTCAAGTTAGATGTATATGATGAGAAACGAGGCTGTGCCGTATTATAGAGGATGCGTCCATAACCTGTTGTCGTATTATATATGGTTGCGTTACCATTGTTGGAGATAGTTATTGTCCAAGTGGTAGTGCCTTTGTTCCATGCTATTTTTTTAGCGCCTGTAGCACCCAACAATTTTCCCTCGCTGTTTGCTAATGTCCACGCCCCTTCTTCGCCTCCTAAGGTGAATATGACTGTTTCGTCTTCGAAGGATGTGATAGAGGCGTTGCTGGTAGCAAATACTGCATCGACAGATTCGAGATATGATTTACTACCTGTTACGATATCTCCTGCTGTGGCATTATTGCTATTAGAAGCAATAATGAGTTTGTCGCCTACTGCCAATGTGGAAGCATCGGTGATGAGTTCATAGTCGCCGGCATTTGCTTGGTAGAAGCATCCAAGAAGGATTAATGTCAGCAGACAGAATTTAGTTGCGAGTTTCTTCATATTATTTGATTTATATAAAATTGGTATCGTTGTAAGATTGTTGACGGATGGATTGAGGTTAGTCGTGCAGTTTATGCCGGATGTAGTATCCCCGTACATAGGCAAAATAGAATATGACGCCTAACACATAGAATATTGCTCCGCTCCAGAAAGCGGTGTCGTAACTTATATGTTCGGCGATTGCTCCTCCGACAAACATTCCTATTCCCATGCCTAAGTCCCAACTAGTCAACAGAGTTGAGTTCGCCGTACCTCGTTGGCTGTTGGGTGCCATGTTGATAAACATCATTTGGAAGGCGGGCCATAGATGTCCGTTTCCCAATCCGATGATGAATGGTGCGAGGTAGTAGCCAACAGGGTTATGCACAGCAGCGAACAAGATAAATCCACTGACTGAGACTATGATACCCATTGAAGCATTGCGCAGTATCATTCCTTTGCGCAACGATCGACTTCCTGTTAAGCGTGATATAATCAAGCCGACAGCAAAGAGCGTGAAAAACAGTCCTGTCCCACTTGTTATGCCCAACTCTTCTTTTCCATAGATTGCCACATAGGTCGACAATATACCATAGGCTACTGCTACAGAGAGGATGACTAAAAAGTGTGCCCATCCTTTGAGCATGAAGAAACGGTCGAGCGACAATGCACTCTTCTCTTTGATCAGTTCCCGTTTTTTTAGTTTGAGGGTGGAATTTACTATCAGTCCTATGAGAGAACAGAAGAGAGATAGCGCAAACAACATTTCATAACTATGATAGTGAGCAAAGAGGAACATTGCTACACCGGGGCTGATAGCAGTGGCTATGTTATTACTGAGTCCGTAGTAACCTATTCCTTCCGCTCGTCGTGAGGATGGCAATACATCGATGGCTACAGTGGACAGGGAGACCCCTGTTGCGCCGAATGGTGCACCATGCAGCGTACGAAATATAGCAAATACGGTAAGACTACCCGCGATTAGATATCCCCCGAAGAATGCAGCGGTCAGGAAATAGAATAGCATTAGTACTACCTTACGGGGGAAACTATCGACAAAGAATCCACTAAAGGGGCGGATACATAGTGCTGCTATTGCATATCCAGACAAGATTAGTCCAATGATTTGTTTATCTGCGCCGTAGGTATCACTAAGGTAGAGTGGCAATAGCGGTGTGAGAAGCATAAAAGAGAAGTACATAAGGAAGTTGCTGCACCACACTTTTATATAATTACTATTCCATAGTTTTTCTTGCTCCATTGCAGTTATTTTGCGGACACAAAGGTACTCTATATTTCTGATACGCACAATAGAATTATCGGTTGAGAAAGGTCAGTAGGAGTAAGACAGCCCATGCGAACCGATGATATTTGCCGTAGATTGGTTGTTGTCAGTCGTTTATACGGGGGAATATGGTAGGTGACTGCCACGAAGTTAGTGACAAGCGGACAGGTATGATATACTTTTCTGCTTTTTTCCATCCAGTAGGTTCGGGGTCAGGTATGACCAATTCCCGAATAAGGGAATAGTCAGTAGCGTTGATTGCGTAATATCGGGAGTCAGTAGCAGTGTACAAGCGTATTGTCCAATCGTGCATATTTCCCATGATGAGTATTTGCATTTTCCATGGATTATACTCCGGTATTCCGATTTGCTGCAACTGCAGTGTTTGACGGTTGATGACATAGACGCGATATTGGTCGTCGACAACAAAACCGATGTTCCGCATATTGTCGTATTCGGTCGTAAACAGTGCTATGGGACGAACATCGTCGGGCAAAGGTATGTTGCGCACTACAGGACATCCCTTTGCCATACGGAGATTGAATAGTTTGCCGTTGCTGTCGGTGAGCAGGAAGCCATTGTCGTAGGGTCTTCGTGCCGAGGGATTCCCCCATATCAGGTTAGCAGGAAATTGGAAGCCGTGCGCACGGAGTACCGAAGTGAACATTTTGGACTTATCATGGTTAATTGTATTGGTTTGCGCCGTGATAAACTCAATGCCCGTATTTGTGAGGCGGAAGACATCTTCAGGCATTTGCAAATCGACCCTTCCGGATTGTGAGTCGAATAATTCATAGAGGGATACCCGAGGTTTGTTTAATTGAGCAGGTGAGGTTTTGAAAGTAAATTGTTCGCGTCGGAGTACCTTTGTGTCCATGGGTTGTCCGAATAGAGAATCGGGTAACCTTCCTTCGGACAATAACTGCCGATAGAAGAAATAAGGCAGAAGCGAGTCGGTTTGTTGTTGGGTGTAACGATTGCCCTGCATATCTATGAAGTTGCCGTCTTGACGAGTTATAAAGTCATCGAGTAGTGGGCTATAGTAGATGAATGTTTCTCCTTTCTCGACGGGAGTTAGCATGGTATATATCCATGGGAGTATCCATAGAAGGAGTCCGATGGTGACTATGATGACAAAGGCTTTGTATATTTTTATTCCGTTTCGTTTCATATTGCGATGGATTGAGAGTGGTTTATTAAAGTCCTATACCTTGTTTGAAGCGGTCAATACTGAGCATTGGCAAAGCACTGCATAAGATAGTAAAGACCATCATGATAGGCAGGAAGGCGTTGTATGCTTCGGGCATTGGGGTCATATAGAAGCCACGAAGACACGCCGCAGCAAATAGCATTTCGAGTATTCGCAGTTTCCATGTAGGTTCCAATGTGATCCATAGTGTAAAGAAATAGGCGAGTATTCCCGCAAGATACCATACGCAAGCGGTGATGAATATGCGATAGAGAAGTTCGGCAGGTAGCCAGTGTGAAAGTCCTATAAGGCATATTGAGAGATTAAGAACGGTCAGAAGGAGCATTATTACGACCCCGTAGAAGACCATTGCGCCGATGCTTTTCCAGTTGGGAACGGGTAGATGGAGGGTCAGTTTGATGCGCTTCCGGGTTGTTTCGGGCAGTATTTGTGCGACCCCGAGCAGTATTCCCACTATTAGTGGCAGGAAGCGCAGCCATTCTACAAGTACCACATCTCTATTGAGGAGGGTATCCCACAGGGGCATTACACCGTTGATGTCGATTAGCCGGCTTGTATTGAGCAATATATAGGCACAAAGTCCAAGACTTGTCAAAAGAGACAAGATGACAACTATTCGTGTTTTGAGCCATTCTTTGAAAAACAAACTGCGTATCATTTAAGATAGATAGATTTACGATGTAGAATATACGGTTGGATGTATTAATTGAGTTATTTAGTATTTCCCTGTCATTTCGATGAATGTATCTTCGAGCGTCATAGTAGGCGTGATGAGGTCTTTGACGGGGCATTGACAAAGGATTTTGCCATAGTCCATGATGATACAATCGTCGACGAGCCTTTCAAGGTCCTGTATGATATGTGAGGTCAGGAATACTGTTTTCTCCTTTGTTTTGCAGAAGTCGCGCAGATACTCTACAAAGAGTCGTCGATAGCCGGGATCTAATCCTAATGAGAAATCATCCAAGATAAGTAGTTCAGGGTCTTGTGCCATGAGCAGTCCGAGAGCCACTTGTGAGCGTTGTCCGTTGGACATCTGACTGAGTCGTTGGTATTCTTTGACATGGAGGAGTTGCATGAGGTCGTAGTACGCCTTATTGTTCCAACGGGGATAGAATGGTGCATAGAACTGCTCGATTTGTCGTATGGTCATAAAAGGATATTGCACATGTCCTTCGAGCAGCAATCCGATACGCTGCCTCACTTGAGCGGGCATTGTGTTGGTATCGTAGCCGAGAAGACGACATGAGCCACTTCGTGGGCGGATGAATCCTGACAGGATATTGATTGTTGTGGTTTTTCCTGTTCCGTTCTTGCCGAGCAGTCCGAGTATGCGTCCTCGAGGTACTGAAAAAGATAGGTCTTGGTATATCAGTCGTTTGCCGTAATAGTGCGTGACATGATCATACTCAATCATTATATCGTTGTCTGCCATAGATGTAAAGAATAGCGATTTTTAAGTGTTGTGTGTTCTGTCTGTTTGTGATCGTTTCTGCTTTTTAGGCGGCAAAGTTAGTGTTTTTTTCCGGAGGGTACAATAGGGGTAGTTTGCAGGGATGAAAAAGGGTTGAAAATGTGACGAAATTCCTATATAATTCCTATACTCATCCTATATTCGTCTTATATTCGTCTTATATTCATTCTATATAAAACCTTTGAGATACATAGTATTGACAGGGCTTTGCGAGAGGTCAGTTTCAGGGAGGGGATGTGACGAAAATAGGGGATGGTCTGCTCTATTTTTCCATGCCGATTTTGCATTGTCAGGGAGTTGGGATGATTGTGGCATACGGTTGGCAAGCACGGTCAGAACAGCAGCCCCGTTTTGAGGCTGACTTGCCATGAGAAGAGGGAGGACGGAGCAGGCTCGGAAGGCAGGAAGTGGACATAGTTCGCAACGGGTTCGATAAACCACGAGAAGCGTCCTTTCAGGGGGAAGGCATAACGCACCGAGAAATCTGCAAGGATTTGAGAGGCAGCAAGGCAGGATGAAAGGAGGGAGAAGCGAGTACTTTCGGATGATGACGGTATGGTGGAGATCTTATGCAGGAAGGTGAGGTCTGCGGCAAGGTTCAGGTAGCCGACAGGTAGGGACAGGCGGTAGTTTCCTGCAGCAGAGATAGATATATGCTGATTGGCAAAATTGTCTTGTGTGAGCAGGAGGTGATAGTAGTTACCCGTTACATCACCATAGATGTATTGGGTACCTATCCGAAGGGTATAGTCAGCCTGCAGCGTTGCCCGCCAACAGGGAGAAGCATAGCCCAAGAGAGCCGAAGCGGTGTGTGTTCGCAGGCGGGCGATAGGGGTGTAGGTGGAATTGCTCAGTTCTTTGGTAACGAAAAGATAGTGATAGGCAGCGGAAGCCAACCAGCCTTGCGAGCGGGGTTGCAGCATGAAGGTCGCACCGGTAGTCATACCATGATAGTAGGAGGAGAGGAAATCGCCTGCAAAGCGTGTGTAGTCCTGATTGAGTTGGACAAGATGATAGACCATGGCGTTTCCAAGTTCGGAGTAGAAAGAGATGTCGTTGTTCTGTTTGTATCGTCCCACCTCTGCCATGAGGCTATAGGCATATTGGCTACCCGCATAGCCGACGGAGGCTTCGAGATTGAGTTCCGCCACCTTGTTTTTAGGACGGGGGTCAATACTTCGATAGGATTGCAAGGCTCGGTACTGCAAGGCTATGTGCCACAAGATATGGTTCTTGTTCATCCGATATCCGCCACGGAAAGCATACTGCTCGGAACGCATACCGCCGCCGACAGTATCGCAGGTTAGATAGGGATACAACAGGTTATAGTCGGCATTTTCGACCCATTTGTTTCCGAAAGAATGGTTCCATGTGTAGGAAGCCTCTCCGAAGACACGGCTGACGCTGTTGATATCGTAGATGGAAGAAGCGTTGATGCTGAAACCTCCTTGCGATGTTCCGAGTACGGGCATAGTTGACTGCCCATAGTTTCCTTGCAGATACGCCTGTGTGGAGGCAGTGTCCACAAGGAGTGAGGTTATTATGACGAGAAGGATATTCAAGCGATTGGAGATTAGAAGGTATTACTTCAGGAAATAGAACGGGTCGGCTTGCTGCTTGGGCAGGAAGTCGAGAGTAGAATTGTTGGTATCTTGCAGGAATTGCAGGCTATTGTCGGTAGCGTTGCGCCGACGGACCGACTTACCGAGACGCGACTTGTCGGAACCTGTCTCGCCGATATATGTCCAACCTGCATCCAGGGCAGGTGTCGCCGCAAGCCACTGATAAGAGGAGTGCGGGCATTGGTTGACGCAATCGACCACCCAATCGTTGGGGAATAGATAGCAAGTATTGGACATTGAGAAGGTGCCTGCATTGGTGATGAGCAGGTAGTTGTAGTCGCAACGATAGTCGATGAGATAGGCAGAGTCGGTTATTCCTTCGGGGATACGCCCTAAGGCGAAGGAAGTATTTCCCTGCCGGTTAGGTATCCAGAGTGTACGAGTGTAGCAATAGATTTTTTGGAGGTTCGGTACATCGGGGTTGTCGATGTCGGTGACAGAGGCAACAGAGGACTGGTCGTACCATTCGAAGGAGGCAGAAGTGAGGTCGAAGGAATTGGCGTTTGCCGTTTGATGGTTCTGTGCATTATCGACAATCAGTACGGCTCCATGCGACGGCACAGGATAGTCGGTGCCACTGCCAGGGATACGGTAAATGGCATCTGCGCCAAAATAGTCGGGAATGAAATCGGGGGTCAAGTTACCGATTTTCTGTGTGTTCTTCAGTTTGGACTCGAGCAGTACCAATCCGTCGGCATAGAGGACACGGTCGGTATTGTTATACAAAACGAAGTAACTATCGCCTGAATAGAGTTTGCCTTCATTGGTTTGCGTACCGGCTGTGAATATCTCTGCAAAGATGAAGTCGGTGTTATGCTCCTGCACTACGGACGCCACCATAGCGATTGCGGGAGAGTCGGCAGCGGGTTCCAAGACAAGATTGCGATAGTAGGCACGGAGTGTGATGTCGGTACTGTCCAAGGCTACCACTATGGATGCATCGATATCGTAGTAGCCTGCTTCGAGTTGCAGAAGCGGTCGTACATGCGTAGTATCGAAGATTGACGAGTCTTGGCAAGAATAAGTAGATTTGCTGCCCATATTGAGGTCGGAGCATACGATGGTGACGCTTTTGAATTCGATGGTGTGCATGGAATCTACTGCAAGAGGCAGGGCAATCTCCACCGAGAGCGGATAAGTCGGTTTGACGGTGTTGAACGGGTCGCATGACCATAGCAAGGAAGACAAGACTATGGTTGACAAAAATAGAAGGATCGGATTTTGTATCTTCATAGTTTCAAGTTTATTTCCATTCCGAAGTAGGGACTTGCACTGCGGTGAATAGTAATGCCATCGACCTGATAGTCGGGTAGATAGTCGAGTAACTTATTCACGAAGAAGGCTAAATCGGCATATTTAGTGATACTTTTTTGTACTCGTAGATTGAGGTAGCCTGCAAATGGCACCACTTTCCGTCGGAACTGGTCGTTATTGTAGGTGAAGACCAGAGTCTGCAAGATCGGGTCTGCTTTCTCGGCATCGGTATAGGGTTTGAGTTCTCCGCTCAAGTCCATATAGGCGATAGGGGTTCCATCTTTGTAGAGCGTTTGTGAGGAGGTGTACCAATTGAGTTCGAACGTAGCACTGACAGTCAGTCCTAATTTTTTGATATATACATCGGCGATGATATTGGTGTTGAAGTTCTCCCGTATGGTTCCTTCGGTCCAGTTGTAGTAACCGATATAGATGTCGCGAACATCGACCCCATTGAGTACAGGCAACTTGTCAGTTGCAAACATGGCTTGGGAATTGGCGTAGGTGGTACGCAGCCATGCACCGTTGATGGTGAAGCGAGTACAGATGGAAGGAATACGAGGAGAGGAGTATTGCCATTCGACGCCTTGTTTATAAATCTCGCTACCATTGGTCGTCATAGTATAAGTGAACAACCTACTATATGTGATGGGGGTACGGTCGCCATTGGTAGCGATGGAGTCCACCGTGTAAGTGAAAGGCAAACAATTCTTCCATGAGCGGAAACCGTCGTTCATCCGTTCTTGAAAGTAAGTTACGGAGAAGCGGTGTTGATGAATCTCGAGACCTGCACGCACTTCCCATTTGAGGTTGCGTGCAGGGGCAAGGTTGTAGTTAGTGGGGTCGATGATATGTGTATAGATATTCAGCAGACTGTCGGAGGAGATTGTTACATTACGCACTTTGAGGTCCTCGTACACAAGATTGGGATAGAGTTGGAGGAGTGTCGGCATTTTAGTGTGCCTACCTACTGCTGCCGCCATATAGACTTTGCCGCCTGATACAGGGATGTTGTACATAAGATTGACACGGGGATCGAGGTAGCATTTACCACGCATTGCATAGTCTTTATCGAGTCCTAAGAGTGATGTCCCACGCAAGCCTATCTCCAAGTCGAACGAAGTGCGCTTGACAGGAATATGGATATTATCTTGTATGTACCACGATAGTTGGTTGGTTGCGGGGATATCGTTGTAGGCACGAGGGCGCATATAGGATGAATAGTTCAGGGGTCGGGTGAGGTCGTAGACTTGTCCCTGACCGAAGTTTTTATCGTATTTCCATTCGATGCCCATCGCTGCTTTATGCTCTAAAGTCCAAGTGTTGAAGAAAAAATTAACCTTCGGACGGATGAAGACATTAAGAGGTTTGCCATCTACAAGATGATGGGCGATGTATTGATAGGGCAACAGTCCTACATCTTTGCTTCCCTCTTGTATATTGTCGATGGCAGGCTGGATGGGAGTTGTGAGTTGTATAAACCTTGACTGCGTGATTTGATCCAAAGAGTAACTCAGATTGGTGGTGAGCGCAAAAGACCAGAACTGCTGTGTCTTATTGTTAAGATTCAGTGTGTTCGCCCATGTTATATGGTGATATTCGCTCTTGTAGGCATCTTCCTTGTTGTGATTGATGTCGGGGTCTAATTTATCGTTGTCGATACTACCCGTGTAGTCCAGATTAGTCTGCCAGCGTACTTTGATGTTCTCTACCGTCCAATAGTTCTGCAGACGCAGTGAGGCAGTGATACGCTGATAGTTCTCCAAGGTATTGGTAGGGTCGTTCTTTGCATTTAGATAGTCGATGCCTACATTTAGCACGGTTTTATTGTTGTTCCACCCTACTCCTTTGCCGACATAAAAGAGTTTGCTGAAACCATCTGCCTTGAAACGAGCGCGCCATGGTGTAGGTTTCATTGTCCGCTCTATTTTGACCACGCCACTTGTGACATCGCCATATTCGGCACCTGCTATACCTCGTATAATCTCGACTTTTTCGATGTCGTCGGTTGATATGGTACGCATATCAACTCCTTTGTTGACTACTTGCCTTTGTTCGTCTTGTCCGGTGCTACCTCCTTGCACATACTGCATATTGGCATCTGTAGAGATTGGCGCACCGTCTATTACGAAGGAGGTACCTAATGCGGCAGCGTCGTAGTCGCTGTTTGATGTACCGTTGTTGGCTTCTCGAAGGCGGATTGTATTTGAAGAGGTGAGGTTAGGTGCTTGTGTGGTGGCTCCGGGCAACATACTGACAATGTCGGAGAAAGAAGATGGCTGCAAATGTTGCATAGCCTCTTTCGCCACTACGGATGCCGATGATGCACCAGATGACTCACTGGCGGTTACGACTACTTCGTCGATGGTTTGCGTTTGCGGCAACAAACGGAGCAGTATTCTTTGATTATTGTTGGTTATACGAACAGGGCGGATGACTTCGCCGTAGTTGATATGGGTGATGTCAATCGTGTGAACGCCGATGGACAGATTGAGGTTTGCCACCCCTTTTTCGTTGGTAACGGTGTTCTGTGAGGCTTCTAATGCTATGACTGCAGCATCTGTGATATATTCTTGCGTCAATGAATCAAGAAGCACTATCTCTACATTAGCATAGGATGTTGCAGTGTTTAACAGAATCAGTACTATGGCAGATTGCAATATGTATAGAAGTCGTTTCAAGGACTTTGTTGGTTAGTTGTCCGGCGTATTTGTTTCACCTATCAGTTGTTGAATTACTTCCGCAGCCAACATTAGACCAAAGATAGCCGTGATATGCATGACAGAGCCATTGATTTGCGCTTTATGGATATATTCATTAGACAGATCTTCTTGTGTAGTGCCTTTGTTAGGCAGGAGTTCATCGCTATATACGCACTTGAACTTATGTGCAGGGAACTGTTTATTGTGCTTGAAACGCTGTCGTAAGGCTCGTGCCAAGGGGTCGCCATGAACTTTCCAGAACTCATCGACATGAATGCGAGCAGGGTCCATCTTTTGTGCAGCACCCATGGAAGAGATTAGTGTCGTATGTTTTAGTTGCGTGACCGTCAGGATAAGGTCTGCCTTATCTTTGAGGGAGTCGATGGCATCGATGACGAAATCGTACTCCTCCAAATGATAAGTGTCTTTGGTTTCTGCTGAATAGGTGCTTTGTATTGCCGTTATATCTGCCTGCGGGTTTATCTGAAGGAGTCGTTGTTTTAGTACCTCTGTTTTAGACAGGCCAATGGTTTGCGTTGTTGCCATCAGTTGACGGTTGATGTTAGATACGCTTATACGGTCGAAATCGACTATAGTCAGATGTTGTATTCCTGAGCGTATGAGAGCCTCAGCGCACCAAGAGCCTACTCCACCGATGCCAAATAGAATGATGCGTGTTCGGGTTATTTTATCCATTGCCTCGTTGCCCAACAGTAGTGTGCAACGCTGAAATAGGAGGTTGGTAGAATAGTCCATTTTCTTCTAAAGCAGAGACGATACTCGCTATGAAAACAAAGCAAATAATAACGGTATGGCTATACCTACCAGTAGTTCTATGCCGCCAATACCAATTAAGCCGTGTTTTCCTTTCAACATCAGTATGCCGGACAAGACTATTAATACTAAGCATATTGCAAAGATGTCGGAAAACCATGTCCACGCATTACCCGGGTTGTAGTGTAGTTTGCATAGGCTACTCAAGATAGGACGCTTTTGTACTTGTTCTAATACAGCATGGCCCGTTGATAGGTCGACCGTTAAGTTACTATTGCCTTTCAGAAATACCTTGAATGTGTTTTCGTCGGGGAAGTAATACTGTATCTCTTGTCCTAAGACGCCGCAGGTAGAGAGCCAATTGTTGATGGTAACCTTGTCGGTGGTTTCTTTTGTTGTAGGTTGGAATTGGTAGTCAGTGCGTGAGATAGAATATTGTGCGTTGAAAGAGTTTTTATGGTTCATGAATATGCCGCTGATGGCATATACCAACAACATTCCTGCAAAGATATAACTTAGGTCTCGGTGGATAATACGAAACCATTTGCGTATTCGTGCGCCCGTGCTTGGTTTGGAGAACTCCATGTTATTACTCTTCCGTGATAATTTGATAGGATACGGCTTCAGCGTAATAGTTCTTTATTGCTTTCTGTTCTGTTTCGCAGCCCTGACCATCTTCGCCATGTTGTTCTCCAGAGTTGTCAGCAACAACCGGTTGTGGTTGTACTTCGAAGGTATGTAGTACTCCTTTTACGCGAACTATGTTGTTGATACATACTACATCGAAATTACCCATTTTTGCGCCTTCTACACGCAAGATGCGACTCTCGTCAGAACCCATTAGAAAGGCTTTGCGACCTCCGTGTTTGCAAAGATGAGTGCATACTCCTTGAAAAGTGATTGTATCTCCGAGCAGGGAGTCGGCTTGAGCATATACTTCGTCGATGGTGTAGATAACTTCCGGGTTCGGAGTACTCTTGGTACATGCTCCTAAGCAAAATGCAGCAACTATGACTGCGATAAACATTTGTTTCTTCATATTCTTGTGTTTTTAATTATTATCACTCGATTGGTATTCCTAAGACATTAAAGCATCGGTCGGCTGTGTATATATATACTTGTCCGTTCACTATGCGTTTCTGTGCGCCATTGCGGGTTTCCGAGAGATTGGTGAGTCGTGAATGTTCGCCAGTAATATTCCAGCCCGTAAGTGTAGCATACCATAGAGTGGAGTAATTGATAACCCTATCCCCTATTTGAAAATCTTTGTTCTGTCCTGCACGGAAAGTGATCCATAGTGTATTCTCGTATTGAGCCATGCCAGAAGAACTAGGCGCGCTATTCTCCTGCGATGCTATAGATATTGTTTCGAGAGGGGTTAGTGTAGAAGAATAGGTGTGGAGGTATATTTTACCCTTTAGAACAGGATAGCCGAGCACTAATGCGTTACCGGTTGGTGTTATGACCACATTACTGAAAATGTTGTTGTCTGCACTATTCAGTGTTGCCATTTGCAATACTTTACCTGACTGCGCCTCTATATGCAGTACCATGCCATCGTTAGTGCTGTTCCCTGCTACTATTTGTTCGCCATTGACGGTCCATTCTCCACGCATAGAACCTGCGAGGTATATTGTTTTACCATCGTTTGCCCATGCTATGGAGGACAATTTTTCATTTATTGCCGTTTTGGGGATTGTGTTTATATAGTCCACTGTAAGTGTTTTATCGAACTTTAGTATTGTGACGGCATGAGTATGCAGGGTTGTTGATACTGCCCCTACTTGCCATTGCACTTCGGTATTTTCGTTGTTTATGACATCTCCGATTACATATATTTTGTCGGAGGAACAAGTTATGAGGTCGAAACGGTCAGCCGATGCTGTTGTTACGGTGTTGATATGTCCAAATGGCTGGAAGTTAGCATCGGTCTTTAAGATGAATGCGGTTGCGTTTTCATAGAGGTATTGAGAGTCTCCGTTCCAATTAGGACAAGGGCGTGCATGGAGTGTATCTGTGCCTAATGCGATGTTCATGGCTTGATGCCCTACGATATACACATTGTTCTCGTCATCTACGGCGATGCTGTTTACTTCCGCTACATTTGTAGTAGGTTTGTTATTTTTGTTGGCAGGAGCCACATCGTGTGAGGTCCATAGCGGGGTCATTTTTCGAATAGCACCATCAGGTGCGATGTTTACTAAAACAATATGATAGAAATTTGCACCCTCGTAGGTTGTTTTAAGGCTATCTGTATTACCCAAGCCATCTATTAGTTTAATGTAAGATGATTCTTTGCCTTCCACGAGGTTGTTCTGTGTAAGACGGAACTTGATTGCCATTACTACGCCTCCATCGTTGGTAGGACAAAGTACGCCCTTGTCATAGTTTCCCTCTTCGCTATGAACGGCCCACAATAGTTGTCCTTGCCTGTTTACTTTGGTCAAGAGTAGGTTTTTGTTGTAGGAAGTTCCGTTTCCATAGGCTGCACCTGTGAAAGTAGTATCGAGGAAGGTTGTCGGATCGGACGATAATATAGAGCCGTAGTTTCCTAATACAAAGGCATCACCAACAGAATTGGCACGGACATCGGTTATTTGTGTTTGCGGTTTTGCTGCTTGTGATGTGGAAGAAAGTAGCGGGGAGAGCCATTGTAACTCAACTTGTGTTGCGGAGGCATAAGTTGCCACCAATAATACTATAAGAAATAATTTATGACGCATATTCATCTGTTTTATATTCAGCGTGCAAAGTTACTATTTTGTATTGAAAGGACAAGTAGGTTTATTCAAAATACCTACTAATAGGGACATAAGTTGCTGTTGGTTTTTTCACAGAAACAGCGTCCGATAACCCTTGTTGGTTATTAGACAAGACAAATGTGTACGGGTGATAACTCTCAGTTGGTTCGTCGGCGGAACTCTGCCAATACTATTGCCGTTGCTATACTTACATTGAGTGATTCGGCGGTCGGTGCATTACGGGGGTAAGACGGTATGAATAGAGAGGATGTGAGATAGGGTTGTAAGTCGGATGATATACCACGCCCTTCGTTACCCATTATCAATAGTCCGGAATTGGACAAGGATGTTGAATAGATGTTTTCGCCATGCAGCAATGTTCCATAGACCGGTATGGCATGTTCTTTTGCGTTGCGAAGAAGGTCGAGTAAACCGGTGTAACAGACTCTTACCCGTGCGATAGACCCCATAGTCGCCTGTACTGTTTTCAGGTTATATACATCGGCGGTCGTTGGTGAGCAGATTATGTGATGTATGCCGAACCAATCTGCTGTCCGTATGATAGTACCTAAGTTGCCAGGATCTTGTATTTCATCTAACAGGAGGATCAATTCTTGTTTGGAGAGGTTCAAGATGTCTTCCGTTGCCATTTCTTCGGAAGGTATTTCGAAGACACCTATTACATCGGGCGGTGTTTGGAGTTGCGATAGTTGTTCCATCTCCAATGAAGATGCCTCCAGAATACGCATATCCTTAGGAACAGACAGGGGGGCACTATCATTACGGATGATGACATAACCGTTCGTAAATCGTTCAAACAACGATGATACACACTTACGCCCTTCTGCGATGAACATGTGTTCTTCGTCGCGGAACTTTCTTTGTTTTAGGCTTCTAAAGCGTTTTATTTCTGCTTTTGTTATCCTCATAATAACATTGTTTGTGCAAAGGTATAACAAAAATTTTGATAACTAAAGTAAAATAGATACCTTTGCAAGATTGAGTTGACTTAATGTATTTATCTTCCGAATGAGAATAGAACGCGGGTATATTGTCCTATTTATCTTGTTGCTGGCATTCAGCGGGTGCCGGACAACGAAGTATGTACCTGCAGACAAGTATCTACTGAATAAGACGAAATTACATATTAAGGATACTAAATCGGTTAGCAGTGATGAACTCAAGGATTATCTGAGGCAGACCCAAAATTCAGAAATCTTTGGTTTTTGGAAGTTGCAACTTGGTGTTTATAATCTTGCAGGTCGTGACACAAGTAAATGGATTAACCGACAATTGTTGAAGATAGGTGAAGCCCCCGAAGTATATAATGAGATGCTAACTGAAATCAGTATGCAACAATTGCAGATGGCTATGGAGAACAAAGGTTATTTTGAGGCGGAGGTAGATACGACTATATCGATCAAGAAGAGGAAACTTAAACTGACATACGATATTACTGCGGGTACGCCATATACACTCAGGAATTATCGTGTGAGGGTGGATGAACCGATATTGAAACAAATTGCGACGGACAAACAATCAGTTATTACACAGGGAATGCTTTTTGATGCTGACAAGTTGGATGAAGAGAGGCAGCGCATTACTCGCAGGATGCGTATTGACGGTTACTACCTATTTGACAAAGAGCAACTGCAATATACGGCGGATAGTGCATTCCGTTCTCATTCTGTGGATTTGGAACTTAGTCTTCAGAATTATATACAAGATGCCCCAGATTCAGTCAAGGCACAACTATTTACCCGCTTTCGTGTTACTGCCGTACATTTTATTACGGAGTATGACCACACTAAGTTCAGTGAATCGGATGAGGTAAGCATTCGCAAGGGAGATTATACTTTCCGATATGCAGGAAAGCCTATTTTACGACAGAAGACGCTTATTCGCCAGTGTGCGATAGTACCGAACGAGTATTATGATGAGCGCGATGTTGAGAAGACCTACTCTAATCTGAATGCGCTTGGTCCCGTCAAGTATGTCAGTATTCAGTTTGAGCAAAGTGGGCAGAATGAACTTGTATGTTATATTGTTCTTTCGCGCGACAAAACTCATTCCATCTCTGCAGAAGTGGAAGGCACATATTCAGCCGGTGATTGGGGTATTGCTGCAGGAGTAGGTTATACGAACCGAAATATATTCAGGGGAGCAGAAGAACTATCTCTTAGTGGCAGGTGCAGTTATGAATGGAGGCAAACAGGTGGGCGCGCCTTAGAAGGAAAGGCCGAAGCTGCATTGCGTTTCCCATCTTCAACCAAACTCAGTGTATCGTACAACTATCAAAATAGACCGGAGGAATATACTCGCACCATTGCTAATGCGAATGTGCAGCATACTTTGAGCAGTAAGAACAAGAGGTTGAATCATTACTTCAATATCTTTGATATAAGTTATGTGTATCTTCCATGGATTTCGACTGAATTTAGGGACTATTTTTTACAGAGTAGTAATCTGTTGCGTTACTCATACGAAGACCACTTTATTATGAGTTGGTCATACGCAGGGAGTTATACTTCGCAGAGGAAGAAGCAACCTTTGCGCAGTTATACGAATATACACTACTCTATTGAGACTGCAGGTAATTTATTGTACGGGATTAGTGCAATGAGCAAACTTCCAAAGGATGATGATGGTATCTACAAGATATTCAATATACGCTATGCCCAATATGCGAAAGCAGATGCAGACTTTACCTATTATCAGATATTCGATAAATCGCACCGTTTGGTATATCATGCAGCGCTTGGTGTTGCGATTCCATACGGTAATGCCTCCTCTATTCCTTTTGAGAAGCGTTATTTTTCGGGAGGTGCTAATAGCGTCAGGGGATGGGCAGTCAGGACTCTTGGTCCGGGCGGCTATGCTGGTACGGGTAGTCGAATAGACTACAACAATCAAGCAGGTGATATAAAAATAGACCTCAACCTTGAGTATCGTTTCAAGTTCTTCAAGTTTTTGGAATTGGCACTCTTTACGGATGCGGGGAACATCTGGACTATAAGGGATTATGAAACACAACCCCACGGACAATTCACCTTCTCGGAATTTTACAAGCAGATAGCATGGAGTTACGGTATAGGCTTGCGTTTGGATTTTAGTTTCTTTGTATTCCGTATAGACTTCGGAGTCAAGTTGTATGACCCTTCCCGCTTGTACACAGACCAGACACAGTGGCGTACGGTGCATAACGGTCTTTGCTGGAAAGATGATATGACCTTCCACTTTGCTATAGGTTATCCTTTCTAAAGCACCATTTTTCTTTTTCGATGCTGTTGCCTTATATGATAAGAGGAGTTGTAGAAGCCGGTTGCGACGAAGCAGGTAGGGGCTGCCTTTGTGGATCGGTTTTTGCGGCGGCGGTGATACTTCCTTCCGATTTCAAGAATGATTTGTTGAACGATTCAAAACAGTTGACTGAAGCACAACGGTACATGCTTCGTCCTGTGATAGAACAATCGGCTGTGGCATGGAGTATCGGCGAAGTTAGTGCGCAGGAGATAGACCGTATCAATATACTGAATGCCTCTATACTTGCTATGCACAGGGCATTAGAGGGCTTGCAGGTTGTTCCGCAGCATATACTTGTTGACGGCAACAAATTTAAGCCCTACGAATTTATTCCGTATCAGACAGTTGTACACGGCGATGCTACCTACATGTCGATTGCTGCAGCATCGGTGTTAGCGAAGACTTACAGGGATGATTATATGCTCCGACTGCACAGCGAATATCCTTCGTACGGTTGGGATCGGAACAAGGGGTATCCTACGGCGGAGCATCGCAGAGCGATTTTGGAATCAGGTTTGACGCCTTATCACAGGAAGACCTTTCATTTCACCACGCAAGACCTTTGCCGTTAAGGTTGTTTCTTTTTTGCGGGTTAAAGCCAAAAAGAGAGACTATCCAAGCAAGATGCCAGATAGTCTCCTTCCAAAAACAATTACCAATTAACAAGCATGTCAGAAACTACTCTTCTCATGCTTTATTTTAAGAATAGCCATTGAGGGCTACAAATAATCTTTTTGCCGGTTGCGGCGGACTTTCCAATTATACGATTCAGAGATTGACGCTTAGTCTTTCTGTACTAAACGGCCAAATAACCCTTTGCGTTTCTTGGGTTCGTCGGGGTTGCTGAGGTCTTCTTTCGAGTCGTCGTCATCGCTTTCTTCGTGTACCCATGCCTGACGCTCTTCGATCTGCCCTAACTGCTTTTCTACATATCCGATTACATCATTCAGCCCTTCCACAAAATGAGCGAAGTCTTCTTTGTAGAGGAACACTTTATGTTTCTCGAATACGGGTACTTCTTCCTCTGCACCAGACTTGCGTTTACTTTCCGTGATGCAAAGATATAAGTCTTCGTTACGGGCTTTTTTTACATCTAAATAATAGATTCGCTTTCCAGCCTTCACAGAACGGGAATAAACGATTTCAGGCTCTTTTTTGTCTTCAAATCTACGAGTTTCCATCAATATAATAGTTTTTATCAACACAGGAAGCAGGAAATCGTCCGCTTCTCTTTTCGACCGACAAAGGTAGTACATTTATCGGAGAGTAGCAAATAATTTGTAAAAAAAAAGCAAATAAGTTTAATTCCCAAAGATGTTGTCATTTTGTGGAAAGCCATGCAGATTGTTTGAATGCAGTAGTAGCGGGGGCGGAGAGCGGTACTACCATAAAACAGGACAGGACATTTGAATAGGAGTTGTTGCCATATACTAAATGGATTAAAAAGACGGGGGTTGAAAACAGAATGTTTATTTATATTGCAAGTTTGTTGGATGGGGTGTGGAAAGTATGCTTTTGGGATATGATTCCTATATTCATCCTATATTCGTCCTATATTTGTCTTATATTCATCCTATATTCATCCTTTGGAATACATAGTATTTATCGGGCTTGACGGAGGGTAGTTCTTATACATTGACAAGGAGAGAGGTCTCATGGGGCTATGCAGTGTATTTATAATATTTAGGAAACAGGAATAGGAGACAGAGGGAGACGGAGGGTTGGGAGAATGGACTTTGAGGGTCGGAACAGGCAAAATATATTGAAAAATCAGTCTATATCCCTTGTAGTGTCTCAAAAAATAGTGTAACTTTGCAGGGTTATTCCGTACTATTACAAGAGAAAGAGAAATACATTATGAACGAGCATAGAACAGAGGGTGCAGCAGGAAAGAACAAGACCCTTGTCAACCGTACATTAGTACGGATTAAGGTACTACAGATAGCGTTTGCCTATTTTCAGGACGAGGACAGGGACAGTGCCACAGAAGGGAACGAGCAGTCGGCGAAGATGTTGTCGATGCCATTGTGGGAAGGTTTGTTGGAGAAGTCATACGAGGACACTTACAATTTGTATTTGCTGCTATTGGACCTTGTGTATGAACTGACCCGTTATGCACAGACGCGTATAGAGGAGATGGAGGAGCATGCGAAGATTATGCACACTCCATTTCACGCGAACCTGCGTTTTGTTAACAACCGTTTTGCGCAGCAATTGTTTGAGAACAAGACTCTCCGCAGAGGATTAGCGAAAAGGAATTTAGGTTGGGACGCAGCCCATGAATCGCTGAATATATTATACAGGCAGATTACAGAGTCGCCGTTTTATGATGCCTACATGAAGAGTGAAGATTCGTCTTACATGAGTGACAAGACAATTTGGAAGAAGATTTTCACCCTTCTGCTGACGGACAATGAAGAGTTGGGGAATGCACTTGAGGAGTTAGAGATTGCCCTTGACGGCAGGAACTGGACGGTAGAAGCGGATATGGTTATCAGTTATGTAGTGAAAACCATCAAGCGTTTTGATGAAGCGAACGGGGCCGAGCAGGAGTTGCTTGAGATATTCCAGAGCGACAGAAACGGTGGCGACGAACTGACGAACAGAGGAAAAGAGCGGGACTTCGGCAAGACCTTGCTGCAAAGTGTGATATTGCATTCTGCAGAGTATGAGCAACGCATTGAGTCTTGTTTGAAGAACTGGGAGAAAGACCGTCTTTCCTATATGGATATGGTTATCCTAAAGGTGGCTATTGCCGAGATCATGACATTCCCGAAGATTGAGTTGCAAGTATCGATGAACGAATATATTGATATAGCCAGAGAGTATTCGTCGGAGAACAGTCCGATGTTTATCAACGGTATATTGGAGGAAGTTGTTTCATCGCTCAAGCGGGAGAACAAACTATATAAGGCGGTTGTGGTTGAATAGGGAAAACAAAGAAAGAAAATACTAATATAAAAAACTGAAAATACTATGCTTAATTACATTCTATTGCAAGAGCCTGCAGCACAGGCTCAAGGTGTCAGTTGGTCGTTTTGGATAATGATGCTACTGGTTTTTGTCGTGTTCTATTTCTTTATGATTCGTCCACAGACAAAGCGACAGAAAGAGTTAAAAAAACAACGCGACGCCTTGAAGAAAGGTGACAAAGTGGTGACGGCCGGCGGTATTTACGGTATTGTCAAGGAAGTGAACGAGTTCACATTTATCATTGAGATAGCCAAGGACATCACTATAAAGGTGGACAAAGGTTCGGTGTATGTGAGTGCGGAGGATGCCGAGAAAGCAGCGTCTGAGAAAGCATAGCGGATACCTGTTGTTTTGACAGATCAAACCAATTCCTTATACGGACAGAAGTATGCGGATTGCCAGATTAAAAGTACGGTTTCGTTCCTTGTATCACAAGGTAAAGATGTTCTTTCGGGACAGGAACCTGGCTACATTTTGCCTGTTCCTGCTCTTTGCTACAATCCTTTGGTTCGGTCATTCGATGAACTCTGTTCGTGAACGGGCAGTGGATATTCCGATAGAATACATCGGGATAGAGGATAATGTAGTGTTCAAGGAAGCCTTGCCGACGAGTATCCGTATTGTGGTACGCGATCAGGGCAGGCGGCTACGGGAGTACAAGAAAGCAAGTTTCTCGCCCATACAATTTGACTTGTCGGGTCAACTGAAGAACGCAGCAGGTCAGGTTACCATCTATTCGGAGCAGATCCGACAGCGTATTACCGACCAGTTGAAGGGTACAACAAAGTTGCAGCGTATTGAGCCGGAGACCATTGTGCGGGACTTTCAGAAGGAAAAGCACAAGAAAGTGAAGGTTATTTTCACGGGACAGTTGCAACCTGCAGTTCAGTATCAGATTACGAGCAAGGCGGTTGTGGAGCCAGAGCAAGTGATGATTTATGCTCCCAAGGAGATATTGGACACTATACGGTATGTATATACGGAGAAGCAGGTATTTCATAATGTAAAGGACAGTTTCCGTGCGGAAGTGCCACTGATTGTGCCAACGGGTTGTCGTGCAGGGAGGCAGAGCGTGCAAGTGTCGGCTTTTGCAGGGCAGTACACGGAGAAGTCGTTTACCGTGCCTATTGCAACGAAAGGAGTACCTAAGGAGGCTCATTTGCGTACCTTTCCGGCAGTTGCCAATGTGGTAGTGAAAGTGGAGATGGTTCATTTCAATGAGGTGAACGAGAGTGATGTGGAAGTGCATTGTTCTTTTCCGCATAGCGAGAGCGTATTGTTGCCTATAGAAGTTGTTACGAAAAATCCATATATATTAGGGTACAGGGTTAGCCCGCAAGAAGTAGAGTATATCATAGAACATTAGGAAAAAGACCGGTATGAGAAAGATACAGATGGTTGATTTGCAGTCGCAATACAAGGCAATCAAAGGAGATATAGACGCAGGTATTCAGGAGGTGATAGACAGTGCTGCTTTTGTCAAAGGGAAGCAGGTAACGGATTTTCAGCATAACTTAGAGGCGTTTTTAGGTGTTCGGAATGTTATTTCTGTGGGGAACGGTACGGACGCTTTGCTGATTGCTTTGATGGGGTTGGGATTGCAGCCCGGAGATGAAGTGATTACGCCTACATTTACCTTTATAGCGACAGCGGAGGTGGCGGCTCTGTTGCACCTGACACCAGTGGTGGTGGATGTGGAATGGGATACCTTTAACATGTCGGTGGAATCGGTCCGTCGTGCTATTACCCCGAAGACGAAAGCGATTGTTCCTGTACATCTGTTCGGGCAATGCGCGAATATGGAGGAAATTCTGCAGATAGCAGAAGAGTATCACCTTTATGTTGTAGAGGATGCGTGCCAAGCCATCAATGCCACTTATATGTTCAGCGATGGCAGGCAGAAGAAAGCAGGTTGCATCGGGGATATTGGTTGCACCTCGTTCTTTCCGTCGAAGAACTTAGGTTGCTATGGAGACGGCGGGGCTGTGTTTACCAATGATGACCAATTGGCAGAGCGGATGCGTGCTATTGCCAATCATGGTATGGTGGTTCGTTATCATCATGATACTGTAGGTGTTAACTCTCGTTTAGATAGTATTCAGGCAGCGGTATTGAATGCGAAATTGCCGCATTTGAACGATTATACGCAGCGGCGACAGAAAGCGGCTGAATATTACAGCAAGGGGTTGGCGGATAATCCTCATCTGCTGACGCCGACTGAAGCACCCTACTCTACGCATGTTTTTCATCAGTACACACTCCGCATAGTGGACGGTTCGCGGGACGCATTACGAGAGGGTTTGACCGAAAGGGGGATTCCTTCGATGATTTATTATCCTGTGCCGCTTCACCTGCAGAAGGCCTATCAAGACCCTCGCTACAAGCGAGGAGATTTTCCTGTGGCAGAGAGGTTGGCGCAATGTGTGCTGAGTGTACCTATGCACACGGAGTTAGACACGGAGCAGCAGGATTATATCATTCACGCTATTAACGAATTAACACAATAACGCTATTCCTGTATGGCAAACAAGGCATCATTAACACAGGAGGCTACTCTGAAGCAGCGTACGACACTCACCCCGATGCAGATTCAGGAGGTGAGGGTGCTGGAGTATACTACATTGGAGTTGGAACAGAGAATAGACCGAGAATTGGAGGAGAATCCAGGTTTAGAGCGTGCGGATGATGAGAAGGAGGAGAGTCTGAACGATGAATATGCCGAGGAGAATGACGGGGAAGATGCCTTGCAAAACGAAGACTTCGATTTGAGTGACTACATATCAGATGATGATACGCCAGATTATATGTTGCATAGCAATAACTCATCGCCTGACGATAAGCAAGAAGATACGCCGTTTTCGGTAGGTGAGAGTTTTCAGGAATATCTACAAGGGCAATTAGGACTGCTGCCACTTGATGAAGAGAAGCGGAAGATTGCGCAATATGTGTTGGGGAATATCGATGAGAATGGCTACTTGAGCCGAGCCCCAGAGGCACTGGCAGATGACCTGGCTTTTCATGCGAACATAGACATTAGCGACAAGGAGATGATGGATATTATCCATACTATCCAGTACAACTTTGAACCTGCAGGAGTGTGTGCCAGAGATCTACAGGAATGCCTATTGCTGCAGTTGCGTCGGCGACAGCAAACGCCAAGTGTGGTGTTGGCAACCAAGATATTGGAGAAATACTACAAGGATTTCGCTACACACCACTATCCTCGTATTCTTGAGCGGTTGAGTATCACAGAGCAACAACTCCGAGATGCAGAGGCAGAGATACGGCGTTTGACGCCTAAGCCAGGCAATTCCTTGCAGCAAGATTTCTACTCGGGACACACTATCATACCGGACTTTATTGTGGAGGTGGAAGGTGAGAACATCAGTATATCGTTGAATAACGGTAATATTCCAGAACTACATATCAATAGTGAATTTAATCAGATACTGCAAAACTACCAGCGGCAAAGTACACACACGAGAGAAGAGAAAGAGGCTATATCATTTATCAAAGATAGAATTGACTCTGCGCGATGGTTTATCGATGCCGTGCGACAACGCAACGAGACACTAACGAAGACGATGACAGCGATTGTGCAGATGCAGAGGGATTTCTTCCTTGAAGGGGATGAGAGTTTGCTCAAACCTATGATACTGAAGGATGTAGCCGATAGGACGGGCTATGATATATCCACTATCTCTCGTGTCTCCAACTCCAAATATGTACAGACACACTTTGGAGTCTTCCCTCTCAAGTTTTTCTTTTCGGAGTCAATTATCAATGACAGCGGTGAGGAAGTAGCGACAAGGGCAATAAAGAATGCTTTGATAGATATTGTTACCCACGAGGATAAACTAAACCCGCTTAATGATGACGAATTGGTAGATGCACTACGGGAGAAGGGGTTTAATATCGCAAGAAGAACCGTTGCCAAATATCGCAAGCAACTACATATTCCCGTAGCCAGATTGCGCGTTATAATATAAGAATCGTTATAATTATACCTCTACATCATCAAACGACTTGCTCAAATAATAAGCCTTTTGCTACACCCGATGTTGGTTCCAACTTATGCTATGGTGTTATTCTGCAAAACGATAGCCACATCGCAGCCTGGAGTTATTCCCCATCGTTGGTATCTCGTGGTAGTTTTAGGCACATTCCTCTTGACCTTTTTCATTCCTTTTTCGGCATTGCTCCTCTTGTGGAAAGGAGATATCCGACAAGCATATATGTCAAGCAAGGAAAGTAGATACATCCCCTATTTCTACGGATTGATATCGGCTATATTATGGTACTTTTTCCTATACAAAGTCATCAGCATGCCTCCTATAATCAACTGGCTGACTATTGGGGCAATCTTTTGTCTTATATTGGTTACACTTATCAATTTCCGTTGGAAGATTAGCGCACATCTTACCATGATGGGAGCATTACTGGGTAGTATTCTTGCCTATTGTTACTATATGGGCTTATTCCCTTATGGCTTATGGCTTGCCATCCTACTCATAAGTTGGATTGTTATGTGGGCTCGGTTATTCCTTGACACGCACACGCAGGCTGAAGTCATCGTCGGTTATCTAATGGGGATTGTCGTTACATTCACCACAGGTTTAGGCGGCACTCTATTGTTCTCTTAAGTTATTGAGTTAATGTCCTCCGTTAATACCTTCCTAAACAACTGAACCAACCCAACCATCAACTACGAATTCCTCACCTCAACCAAAGCAAATACCGAAAATCACCATGCGAATACATCGGCATCTCATCTCATTCTTTTGTTGCATACTCACCGTATGTTTCTGTTATGCAGATGGTGGAGTGGCTTTGGTGTTGAGCGGAGGTTCGGCAAGAGGCATCACGCATATCGGCGTCATCAAGGCTCTCGAAGAAAATGATATTCCCATCGACTATATTGCCGGTACATCTATGGGTGCCATCGTGGGAGGGTTGTATGCAAGTGGATGGACAACCGATGAAATAGCCACGCTCATTGGATCCGAGAAGTTCCGTCAATGGTTCTTGGGGGAAATTGACTCTAAAAACAAGTACTACTACCGTCAAGGTGAACCCACACCTGCATGGTTCAATGTTTCAGCCAAGATACACAAAGAAGATTCTGTGTATGGTATCGCATCCGTCAATGATATCAACTCATATCAACAAGACAATACCAAAAAGAAGGTGTCTTTCACTCCCTATTTCCTCCCGACCAACTTCTCCAATCCCCAGTTGATGAATATCGCAGTCCTGGAAATGTGCGGAGCAACTAACGGAGCAATCCATGGCAATTTCGACAACCTTATGATACCTTTCCGCTGTGTGGCTTCCGACATCTACGAGAAAAGACCCGTCATATTCTCCAAAGGAGATTTAGGCGATGCCATCCGTGCCAGTATGTCATTCCCTTTTATGTTCCGTCCTGTCGACTACGAAGGCTCTATCCTCTACGACGGAGGTATCTACAACAACTTCCCCGTCGATGTGGCGCAAGCCGAGTTCCGACCTGCCTATATCATTGGTAGCAATGTCAGTCACAATAGCGGACGACCCGATAAGCGTAACATCATCGCTCTGCTCGAGAAGATGATTGTTCACGACACCGACTATTCCCTCAACGATGGACTATTGCTCAATTTCAGTTGGGACAAAATCAACAGTTGGGACTTCTCACAGGTGGAAACGCTTGTTCAGTTGGGCTACGACTCTACTATGGCGCATATCGATGAGATAAAACAAAGTGTCAAGCAGCAACAGACACCCGAACAACTATCACAGAAACGCAAAGCCTTCCGCAGCAAAGTCCCTCCACTCGTCTTCAAAGATATACACTTCAACGGTATCAACCAGGAACAAGAGAACTACCTCAAAAAGGTCTTCTTGGGTAGAAAAAAGAACATCGACCTTACCTACGAGGAGTTCCTGAACAACTACTATTGCCTCATCTCCGATGGGGTCATATCCGAAGTTATTCCCCATGCCGAGTACGATTCCACATTGTCAGGTTTCCGTCTGAATTTAGACATAAGGACCCGTGACCAGTTGCAGATAGGGGTCGGCGGCAACATATCTACCTCTACCCCTACGCAATTCTACTTGGGTGTGGGCTATCACGACCTGAAACGCTTCCCCGTAGAGGCGCGTCTCAATACACAAATAGGGCGGACCTATATGTCTGTGGCGGCATCGACACGATTGGACTTTACCCCCTTGTGTTACCTCAAGGGCGAGGTAGTAGCCCATCGCTTCAACTATACCAACGATGTACGCTTTTTCTCCTTCGAGAATCGCCCCCTCTCTTTTCAGCAGATGGAACTCTATGGCAAACTGTCCGTAGGAATGCCCCTGACCATGAAAGCACGAATGGAAATCGGCGTCGGAGGAGCAGGATTGATCGATAAATACAGCATCGGACGCTATACAACCCTCAACGACACCACACGCGACAATAGTCGCTACTCCCTCTTTAATATCTACCTGCAACTCAACGGCAACTCACTTGACCATCAGACTTACCCCACAGAAGGGCACCGATGGAATATCAGCCTCATGATGCCGGGAGGAGTGGAAAACTCCGTATCCGACCAATACGACTATACCAACACCAAGAACAACTTCTCACTCTGGATGCAAGCCTACGGGCATTACGATGGCTATTTCCGACTGGCAAAGCACTTCTCGCTCGGATTCGAAACTGAAGCATTCTACTCTATTCGTCCCTTCCTGAGTAATTACACGGCAACTATTCTGCAAGCACACCAATATGCCCCCACCCCACACAGTAAGGCGGTAAGAAACATCGACTTCAGTGCCAACCAATACCTCGCAGCAGGTATCAAGCCTGTTTTTCTCATCACCGATAATTGGCAGATACGACTCGAAGGATACGCCTTTGCACCCATTCGGACAATACGGATGGACGACAACAACATCCCCTACTATTCCGACCCCTTCGCCGATGTGCATTTCATCGCAGAAAGTAGTATGGTGTACACCTTCCAACGCGGTTCGGCGGCACTCTATGCAAACTACTACTCCATTCCACGAAACAACTGGAATGTAGGCATCAACATAGGTATCTTACTCTACAACAATAAGTTCCTGCAATAAAACAACCACCATGATTATCCCACTCACATACAAGCGTCGTCAAACCACCGCTACACAAGTTGGCAACATCCGTATCGGCAGCGAATACCCTATACGCATACAAACAATGGTGAACACTTCCACGAACGACATCGAAACCTCCATCCGACAAGCACAACGCTGCATCCAAGCAGGGGCAGAACTGCTCCGTTTCACCACACAAGGGTTGCGCGAGGTAGAATCGCTCAAGCAGATACACCAAGCCGTACATACCATTCCTTTGGTGGCAGATGTCCATTTCCAAGCCGCTGTAGCGGATGCCGCTGCCTGCGTCGTAGAGAAAGTACGCATCAATCCCGGAAACTACATCGACCCTGCACGCAAATTCCTTCATATCGACTATACGGAAAGCACCTACCAACAAGAACTGGAGCGACTCAAACAACGCTTCTCCCATCTCTTGTCAATATGCCGCCAACACCATTGTGCCATCCGCTTGGGAGTCAATCATGGCAGCCTGTCTGACAGGATCATGTCACGATATGGCGACACACCTCAGGGGATGGTCGAAAGTGTTATGGAGTTCCTGCGCATCGCCGTCGAACAACAATTCTACGATATAGTCATCTCCATCAAAGCCAGCAACACCCGCATAATGGTTACCACCGTTCGTCTCTTGGTCCGTCAAATGGAGAAAGAAAACATGGCTTTCCCCCTCCACTTGGGAGTCACCGAAGCAGGCGAAGGAGAAGATGGGCGTATCAAATCTGCAGTAGGCATCGGAGCATTGCTCGCCGATGGCATAGGCGATACCATACGGGTCAGCCTCAGCGAAGATCCCGAAAAAGAAATACCCGTTGCCATAGCACTCCGCGACTATTTTGCCTCCACCGACTCTGTCCGCTACAACGGTCATCTTTCCGTAGAGATTGACGATTCCGACCCTGTCCTGCACCTCTATAGCGACGAAAGCAACTGGGAACAGTTCGCCCTCCATGCCGCAGCAGAATCCGGACGGTTGCTGTGGGACAAAGGATGTAACCAATTAGCATTGCATAACCCGCACTTCACCTCCGCACGACTGCACAACCTGACACAAGATATCTTGCAAGCAGCAGGCATTAAGCGGTATAAGACCGAATTCATATCTTGTCCGGGCTGTGGAAGAACCATGTTCGACCTTGAGAAAACCGTTGCAGAAGTAAAGAACATCCTTTCCACAGGCCCTGACCTCCCGCACTACAAAATTGCCGTCATGGGTTGTATCGTCAACGGACCTGGAGAGATGGCGGATGCAGATTATGGCTATGTAGGTGCCGGACGCGGAAAGGTTTCACTCTACAAAGGCAAAGAGTGCGTATGCAAAAACATCGACCAAGAAATCGCTGCACAAGAACTACTGAACTACATCCGACACGACCAAGCAGCAAATCCGTTAGAGAACAAATCAACTTTGTAAAAACATAGCAATCTTTCCTGTTGCAAAATCAAGGCAGAATACATCCTTCTCCCCAACCCGCACAATAAAACTACCATCTGTCAAGCCCGATAAATACTATGTATTCCAAATGATGAATATAGGACGAATATAGGATGAATATAAGACGAATATAGGATGAGTATAGAAATCACATAGAAAACTCATCCTGTCACACCCCCTGAAAACTACCTTTTTCTTCCCAAGCATACAATTCCGTTCTTTAAGAAAAATAAGACGAATATTTTCCGTTTTTTATCTAAACGCTATCGGATTATTCACTTTCGCCACAACGAATCATTGCTTTATTGGCAGAAAAGTAATATCTTTGCACGGATGAAACAATGGGTAACCATATTCGCACTTGCGATTTGCTCGCTATCTTCAATGGCGGAGACTGTGGTCTATACCATTACTTCCCGCTCCGAAGTACGCGCCGACGGAACAGAACCAATCGGTGCCTATGCCGCCTACCAACAATCAAGCACTACGGGACAAAAGGGACAAATGACCGAAAACAACTACACATCCCTCGCCCTCTACGGCTATAGCGGACATCGTATTCGCTCCGTCAAACTGATGATGCACTCTAATAAATCGAGCGGAGCAGGAACATTGGAAATGAATCTTGGCGACTCTTGTGTTTGGGCAATCGAACCCGCATTCTTCTCCGATCCTGCATGGAATGGTGAATTTACCACCACTTTCGTTCCCGTACAACACCAATTTACCCCCGCCCTCATCATCTCTAACAACCAAGTTCTTACAATCAATATCGACGCATTGCAATCATCTCTCTACATCTCATCCTACACCATCGACTACGATTCCGTCCCCCTATCTCCTTGCAAAGTATCGTTTTCCGCCGTCAATAGCACTATCCCCGAACAAACAGAAACCCACATCGGGTCAGGCATACTGCTACCTGACTGTCCCGATGCAGATTCAACTTGGTTCTTTATCGGATGGCTCGAACAACCTCTCCTATCACTATCCGACCAATGCCCTGCCTGCTACAAAGCAGCCACACGCTACTATCCTGCCTGCAACACTACCCTATCCGCCCTCTATACCGATACGAAACCCAAATCACAACAATACATTCTGCAAGATACTACTCTGCAATCCGGCGACTATATCATTGTTGACAAACTATACAAAGCCATCGCTATAGGAGGACCGAACAAAGATAGCCATCTCTCGGCACAATGCCTCGACACGCTATATCGGAACGAAGACTCGCTCTACTATCTGCCTCTGTCCGACATCCCTTCTGCTGCGGTATATCATATCGATTTCCTACCCGACTCAATGGCTACAATCTACAATGTGCAGGAACAATCCTATGTCTCCTATCCCCTCTCAAACACAACCACATTCACAAAAACAGCCAACCGCCCATGGAACTACCGGAAAGCAGAAGAGAATATGCTTATATTCTACCACAACTATACTTCCACGCAGTATCGTGAACTAAGAGCAACTTCTGGGAACACTTTGGAAACCATCGACTCTGTATATTTTGCAAATGTACTGCAACACTCCACAGTCTATGCCAACATACTCTTTTCAGCACCGCAAGCAGATACCGATGCCATTACACCATACTACACATCCTATCCCTTCGGTACTGCACTCAAGCAGGTTACACATACCGATGGTATCACCATCACCTGCCAACTAATACACAACCCCCTGCAACTCCCCATACAACTCTTTTCCTTGCAGGGAACACCCGTCATCCGAACAACCAACAACCAACTGCCTTTAAGCAACCTGCCTGCAGGAGTGTACATCCTTCGGACACCCTGTCAAACATACAAACTAATGATAAAATAAGTCCTATGAAACACAATCTATTGATTTTCTTTCTACTTATCCCGTTCTCTGTGTCTGCCGACTTGCTATCAGACATCATATCGGGTGCTTACCGACCCAATACACTGCCCGAACTGACATTCATGAACAACAGCGAACGCTACATATCTCTCTGCGAGAACAAAGTATGTACTTTCGACAGCCGTACAGGCAAACAGCAAGACATCTTGTTTGAACCCAATAACACAAAGCCTTTCCAATTAGACACCATAGAAGGCTTCATCCTCTCACCCGACGAGCGTTTTCTATTGGTTTATAAAGATAAACAACAGATCTATCGACACTCGTTCAAAGCACGATACTATCTCTATAATATCGAACGGCACGAACTAACCTGCATTGCGTCCGACAGCCTCATATCTTCTCCTATATTCTCACCCGACAGCAAGTATATTGCCTACTCTTTCAACAATAACCTCTATATCCACAAACTATCCTTCGGAACAGAGGTAGCCGTCACCACCGACGGCAAACAAGGTGCCGTCATCAATGGTACTACCGACTGGCTCTATGAGGAAGAGTTTTCTGCAACATCCATCATGGCATTCTCACCCGATAGCAAACAATTGGCATTTGTACGCTTCGACGAAACAAATGTACCGCAATTTACATGGCAGAATATGCTTGTCAACGGCTATCCAACTGAGTATTCCCTCAAATACCCGAGAGCAGGACTAACCAACTCCGCTGTATCTGTCGTAGTGTATGATACCTACTACAAATCGCTCAAAACGATGCAAATAGACACCGAAGATGCCTACATACCCCGTATCCGATGGATCGACAATGCCAACTTGGCGGTATTCCGACTCAACCGTAACCAAAACAAGTTGGAGATGTACTACGCCAACCCTAAATCTACCATAGCCAAACGATACTATATCGAAGAATACAAACAAGGATATATTAACTACAAACTCATTGACAACTGGCAATTCCTATCCGATGGCACATTTATCGTATTGAACGAAACAGACGACTGGCAACATGCTTGGATCTATTCATCTACCGGACAGCGACAACGACTACTCACCAATGATAAGGCAGATGTAATGTGTATCTACGGATACAACGAGAACACGCAAACGCTCTACTACCAACAGGCTGACACACCTATGCAACGCAAGGTCTATGCCTATAACCTCAAGAAAGGGAAAAAGCAATGTCTTACTCCCGCCGACGGTACACACAGCGCACAATTCTCTGCCGACTACCGTTATTTTATCGATGATTACTCATCCTTGCAGCAACCCGACACCTATACGCTATACGACAATCAAGGTAAAAAAATACGACTGCTGTTAGACAATCAGGAATTGAGTAGCCGCTTTGAATCTCTCAACCTCCCACAAAAGAAATTCTTTTCTTTTACCACCGAGCGGGGAGACCTACTCAACGGATGGATGATACTGCCCGAAGACTTTAACCCCAAACAACAGTACCCCGTACTGCAAATACAATACTCAGGTCCCTCATCCCTAATGGTGATCGATAGATGGAGAATAGATTGGGAATACTTCCTCGCACGACAAGGCATCATCGTAGTATGTGTCGACGGACGGGGAACCGACGCAAGAGGAAGGCTATGGCGACAACAATACTACATGCATATAGGCACAATGGAACCACAAGACCAGATAGCAGTAGCGCACTATATGCAATCACTACCCTATGTCCGTCCCGATAAAATAGGAATTTGGGGGTGGAGTTTTGGGGGCTATATGACTATTTTATCCATGTCACAATCCAACTCCCCATTTTGTTGCGGCATTGCAGTAGCCCCGGTTACAGATTTCCGCTTCTACGATTCTGCCTACACCGAACGGTTTATGCAACGGCCACAAAACAACGAAAACGCTTACAACTACTGCTCACTACTCAACAAAGCAGAACAACTGCAAGGACGACTACTGCTCGTTCATGGACTCGCCGACGACAATGTACACTGCCAGCAAACATGGCTGTACATCGATGCACTCGTCAAGGCAAACAAACAATTCGATCTACAAATATACCCCGACGATAATCACTTCCTACGCAAACGGAACAACTACCAACACCTCTACCAACGAAAATGGGAGTTCCTGCAACGCTACTTGCTCGACAAATAAAGAAAACAATCTAATAACTTAATAACATACAACAATGAATAAACAAAATCATGCCAACATCATTCCTATCGTAGTGATGTTTCTACTCTTTTTCATGATTGCTTTCGTTACCCATCTATGTAACCCTATGGCAGTCATCGTGAAGAACAATTTCTCAATGTCTAATTTCGCGTCGCAACTTGGTAACGCGGCTAACTTTATTGCCTATGCTGTTATGGGGATACCCGCAGGTATGCTTATCAAAAAGTTTGGCTACCGCATAACTGCCATATTGGCTATTGCTGTCGGCTTCATCGGAGTATTCTTACAGTATATGTCCGGCTGGCAATCTATTCAAAGCTTTTGGGTATACCTCATCGGTGCTTTCACGGCAGGATTCTGTATGTGCATGCTCAACACTGTAGTCAACCCAATGCTCAACACGCTTGGTGGAGGCGGCAACAGAGGTAACCAACTCGTACAATTTGGCGGAGTATGTAATTCCCTCGCCGCTGTACTAGTAACCATTCTAATGGGGAGCCTTATTGCAGATGCGTCAAAGGCTAAAGTGGCAGACGCTACTCCTGCACTCATGATAGCACTCATGGTCTTCGCTATTGCATTCTTGGTACTACTCCTCGTTAAGATACCGGAGCCGACACTTGAAGCCGAGCAGCATACAGCAAACATACAAACAGGCAAACGCTACTCTGCTTTCTCGTTCCGCCATTTTAACTTGGGTATCTTGGCGATATTCCTCTATATGGGCATTGAGATAGGAGTTCCTACCTACATACTGCAATATCTCACATCTGCTACCGATGCTGCAACTCCGGGCTTCGGTATCGATACCAACATCGCTGCTATGATTGTCGCTGTTTATTGGTTACTCATGCTTATAGGCCGCCTACTTGGAGGAATGATTGGAGGTAAGGTATCCAGCCGTACTCAAATTATAGTAGTATCCGCCACCGCACTACTGTTAGTACTGCTTGGTATGTTCCTGCCATCAGATAAACTGATCGAAATGTTCGGTATCGAATGGGAAACACTGTCTGTAATAACAGCCTCCGTTCCGGTTGCAATCCTGCCTCTAATCCTCATCGGTCTCTGTACATCTGTCATGTGGGGGGGGATCTTTAATCTCGCTGTAGAAGGATTAGGCAAATACACATCTATTGCATCAGGCGCATTTATGACAATGGTCTGTGGCGCAGGCATACTTGTACCCTTGCAGGGTAAATTAGCCGATGTATTTGGTAACTTCCAGATGAGTTATATCGTTATTCTTGTTTGCACCGCCTATATTCTGTTCTATGGCATAATAGGCTGCAAGAATGTGAACAAATACATCCCTACAGAATAACACAATTCTTGACTGATAGATTCTCATTATCACAATAATACTGAGAATATAAAACGAATAGAGGCTGTCGAAAGTTGTTTGACAGCCTCTTCTTATTAAATTGTCAAATCTACTATGCCACATTATGCGGTACATCGTCAATCTATAACGAATGTTCTATTCAGTTTTCCCCTGTTTATATAAGACTAATATAAGGACGATCGCCCTACTGCTACCCTACCACTATCCTACC